>JAOUKG010000335.1 GCA_029882725.1 Cyclobacteriaceae bacterium | reverse complement strand
TCGAATAAAATATCTAGCAGTATACTTTCCTCAGCAGCTTGAGTTTTATGGACTGGTTGATAAAAAAACTTGTAGTGAGCCTTATGAATACTAGTTGAAGTTTTGCGTTCCTGAAGCTCAAACCTTGTAAAACCTTGTTCTTCGAGCAATGCTTTAAAAATCTCCTCCAAAATTTTAGGTTCTTTTTCAATAATAATGTCAATATCTATTGAAAGCCTTTTTGATGAGTCTAGAATTAGCATTAAGGCAGTACCGCCTTTGAAAACAAAATTCAAATTCTGCTTCATTAATCCTTCTAAAAGCATTAGTGCTCTAATAACCTTCTCCACAAGTATTTTATCTGCCTTTCTGTTGGCTGAAGATACTTTGGTAATCCAATCAATATGTAATGAGTCTTTACTTATCATTTCAAATTAATGGCAGCAAATTATATATGCTGCCGATATTTAGATATTTCATTTAAATAGTTATCTAATTCCTTTTTTCTTCTTCTTCTACTAGCATAGCGTAACATCTTACTTTCACTAATTGAGTATTTCTCAAATGCCTCATTAAATATTTGATTCATTTCAGATCCTTGCTGAGCATTAAATATTACGGGATCACAGAATATATCAACAAGTAATTTCTCTATTGTAACTGTCGGAATGCCATTGACACGTTGAATAGGAGCTTCAGACACAAGTGATTTAACGATCCATGGCTCTTTTTCGTCAATCATATATCGCCTAATTAGTTGTTCGGAAGGTTCCATGAATACGGAATAGTTTCTGTCCTTTAAGTAATAGAAGACACTTTCAATGGCATCCTTGTCAACTTCTATCAGTTGGTAATATCTTCCAGGTTGGTGAAGCATAAATTCATTAAGCACCGAAGTACTCCAAAGACAAACGGTCAAAAAAGGAAAGTCTGACTTCATCTTCTTGTAAAGAGAGTTTAGTTTATTTGATATTTCGGGGATGAAGGCATCACTTTTCCCAAGCGAAAACTTTCCTCTACCAACTCTATTTAATATTCCTTCTTGCACGAGATTGTATATCCTCCAATTGACAGTAGTCTTTTTCACTTCTGGCTCAAAAGTTCGATAGAATTCCAGTAAGTCATTACTCGAAAACGTCATTTCTGATTGAAATTGATGCTTTAAGTTTTCAATATGGAGTTTGTTCTGTGCGATAGTTCTGCATTTAGTTAGTCAAATGTACAAAACTATATTTTGGCATCAAATTATTATTGCTGCCGATAATTAGACTTCAGGAATGGGAGGGAGGTTTTAGCTCTTTTGGTTTTTCAGGGTTGGCAAAATCAAATGTGCTTGAATGTGCTGTTGGTTTTTTTACGTCAGAGCAAGAAACCTAACCCCTTGCTAAAATTATTCACTATTTCAACCTTTCCAATTAATTTAACTCATTTATAACTCAACAAATATGAACATATTTTACCGATATCAACCTGTAATATAGCTGCCTCTATCTATAACTTACCAAAATCTCGTCATGAGGATGGACGTCCCTTGTTCACCTCGCCCCATCACTTTTATCTTCCCTATTTTATATTATTGACAGCACTCAGTGCCTAAAATCACTGCCCTATAGGTAGTAAAAAAGCATAAATGAAAAATTAAGCCACCAATAACCAACTAATCCAACAAAAAACCGTACCCATTCAAGTCTTCAAGCCTGTCAATATCTTTCAACTTTTCAACGAGGTAATACGACAACTTGTTCTTCCTGGCTTTCTTCAAGGTTTGCTTCAATACTTCAGGAGTGCTCCATTCTATTTCCTCGAAAAGTAATTGTCTGTTTTGTGTTTGTTGTTGGAACCCAATCAAATAATAGCCCCCGTCGTAAGCTGGCCCCAAAACAATTTGTTTTTTCTCCAGGGCTTCAAAGGCACTGTTCAAAATAGAAGGAGTGAGTTCGGGAATGTCCGATCCTACCAGGCATACCTTTTCATACCCCATCGAAAACCCTTTTTCAATATCGGCATACATTCTCTCTCCTAATGTACCCTCAATCTGCTGAGAGCGGAACATATTGTGCCCTTCCCAAAAATCATTTTCGTCAATTTCATTTCCATAAGAAACTATGATATCCACAGGCAATTCCGAAATGCAATCCCTGGAAATACCCAGAAGCTTTCTATATACATACAGTGCTTTTTCCTCCCCTATAGATTCTGCCAAACGGGTTTTTACATGACCCAAAATTGGAGTTTTTACATAAATAATCAGCAATTCACTATTCATACACCTTGATTCCCTTTTTTAGCCAAACCGACCAGGCCTTGCTGTAGGTATGCACCTTTTCCGTTTTCTGGTGATCCATATTCTCAACACTATTTCCTTCATTCACCCATTCAATGATTCCTCCGTAAAGATTAAAAACATCTTTATAACCCAACTCGAGTAATTTTTCCCCTACTCGTTCACTGCGGTATCCTACAGTACAATAGGTTACAATGGTCTTGTTTTTTGGGAATTTGTTCAGGTCTTTTTCAGTAAAATGATCGTAATCTACCCAAATAGCACCGGGCAAATGACTTACACCAAACTCACTTTCACTTCGGGTATCCAAAATAATCAAATTAGTATCGTGAATATTGAGGTCATTTACTTGTATGGTTTTTACCGTGTTTTTATACAGCGTATCCAACAATGTATGGTACGAACTCTGCGCTTTTAATAAAACGGAAATGCCTATTAAACAAGCAATAAGAAATAGATATCTGAATTTCATTTCAGTGTAACAATTTTAGTGGAGTAGTTGTTCCACAATTCGTAAATCACGAACAGTGCCAAAACTAAATATTCCAAAAGTATAAATACATAATTTTCATTATAACCGGTTGCCGTGTACCCCATATAAGTGAAAAAAATCAGAAACGACCATACTACAGGCCACTTAAAATGGGTAAGTGTGGAAAAAGCCAATAACGGCAATACATACCAAGGGTGAACAGTAGTAGCATTCATAAAATAAATTAACCCGGCAAAAAGCATCATCTCCATCAGTTTTCTTTTTCTTAGAAGATCAAACAACACCAAACCCATGATTGAAACAAATGTAAAGAGTGCCAGTTTGGGTCCGGCGGTAGAAATAATATTATACCCCTTGTCGTAAAAACCATACTCCCTTACTAAGTAATAGATACTTGCGTTGAATTCAAATTTCTTGAAATACAATGTAATGCTTTGAACTATTCCTTCAATATTCCCCGAATAGAAAAAAGGAAAGAAAATGACCAACAGGCTTATTCCCAATACACCAAAAAATTTTGTGTTATTCTTCAAACTGAGCCTCCGCAAGAAAAAAGGCAGGAAAATAAGAGGAAGTAACTTCACACCAATTGACAAGCCCATAATTATTCCCGAAACCATGGCTTTGTGATACTTCAAAAGAGTATAGGCCAGCAAGGTAAAAAAGATAAGGAATGCTTCGAAATGCAGGTTACCGGTAAGTTCAAGAATCACCAAAGGATTGAGCGCATAGATAAATACCCCCCGCAGGTTAGCGTGTTTCATTTTCAGAAGCCTGAAAAGTAGAAACAAGGTGCCTGTTTCAGCTAAAATAATCAGAAGCCGGATTACCACGGTAGCTCCTATAATAGATTTTGGAAAGAGAGTCACTGCCGCCAAAAAAATCCATTGACTCACGGGAGGATACACCGAATAGTAATGTTGACTATTTAGGTTTTCATACAAGTTTTGCATAAAACCATCTTCAAATGTAAGGGCAGAAGGGATGTATTGGTAGGGATCCATGCCTGCCTGTAAAAGTTTTCCATCCCAAATAAACCTGTAAATATCGTCGGATAAGGCAGGGATACTGAATAAAAGCAGAACCCTGAAGATCAGGGAAATGATGAAGAATTTTTTGAAATCGTCGGTTTTGTAGTATTTCAGTAAGGCGATATAGGAAAGAAACAAGAGTAAATAGGCAACTACCAAATACAGATGGTCTGTTCGCTTTACAAAATAGCCCAGGAAAATATAGGCTATTGCCGAAATAATCGAAAGAAAGTATACACCATATTTACTAATTAGCCGCATTCCTCAACGGTTTCACAGATTGAACAAACACCAACCCAAATCCTAAGGCCAACATAAAATGGAAAATAAGAAGTCCGGGTTCTCCTTTTACAATTCCATATACAATAGCTAGAGAAAAATAGATGGCAAGAAATGCTTCCATCAAGGTGGAAAACGAAAACTTCAGTTTAATATATTTATTGGTTTTCCAGGAATCCTTATTGTTTTTAAGGTTGAATTTTGGTGTCCTTACAAAGGGTGTTTTTTTTCCGATAAGGCCTTCAAATACCGCCAAACCATTGTGAAAAGATAGCCCCATAGAAACAAGAAGAAACATAGGAAAAGTCCTTAAAAAGTATAGAACTCCATTTTTTGGGTGCAGTCTTTTTGAAGAAACCAAATAGAAAAAAGCAATGGAGAAAAATCCGAGGAGA
>JAOUKG010000334.1 GCA_029882725.1 Cyclobacteriaceae bacterium | reverse complement strand
CGTGGAAAAACCACCTGCCCTGACTGCAAAGGATCACGTCTAAGAAAAGATGCCTCTTACGTTAAGATATCAGACAAGTCAATTATCGATTTGGTTTTAATCTCCATTGACGACTTAACCATTTACTTTGATAATCTGAAACTTTCTGGTGAAAGCGAGAAAATTTCAAGCAGGGTATTGAAGGAAATACAAACCCGCCTGCATTATCTTCAGGATGTAGGACTTGGATACCTTACCCTTAACAGACTTACTTCCACTCTTTCAGGAGGTGAGTTTCAGCGGATAAAATTGGCAACTTCTCTGGGAAGTGCCCTGGTAGGAAGTATTTATGTTCTCGACGAACCCAGTATAGGCCTTCACCCCAGAGATACCCAACGCTTGATCAAAGTATTAAAAACCCTTAAAAAATTGGGGAATACCGTTATCGTTGTGGAACATGAAGAGGAAGTAATGACACAAGCCGACCAAATTATTGACATTGGTTTGGGAGCAGGGGCTTTGGGCGGAGAACTCGTATTTCAGGGGAATATTTCTGAAATTGATCCAAAGATAAACTCACATACAGTGAGCTATTTAACAGGACGTGATAAAATTGAAATTCCCACTACAAGAAGGCAAGCCAGAAGCTGGATAGAAATATTTGGAGCCCGGGAAAACAACCTAAAAGGAGTCCATGTAAAAATTCCTCTTAAGACAATTACCGTGGTAACCGGGGTAAGTGGTTCTGGAAAATCAACTCTAATTCAACAAATTCTTTACCCTGCTTTAGGAAGGAAAATGGGAATTATTTCTGAAAATCCTGGAAAATACGACCGACTTGATGGTGATCTTAACCAAATTGATCTTATTGAATTTGTAGATCAAAACCCCATTGGAAAATCTTCCAGGTCCAATCCTGTTACCTATATTAAAGCCTACGATCCTATCAGGATGTTATTCTCAGAACAATCTATTTCCAAACAACGAGGCTACAAACCTGCTCATTTCAGCTTCAACGTAGAAGGGGGAAGGTGTGAAGAGTGCCTGGGAGAAGGCCATGTGAAGATTGAAATGCAGTTTATGGCCGACATTCATTTGTTGTGTGACAGTTGCAAGGGAGCCAGGTTTAAAAGAGAGGTGCTTGACGTAGAATATAACGGGCTTTCCATATCTCAGGTTTTGAATCTAACCGTTGACGAAGCAATGGGATTTTTTGAAGGCATTGACCCTATAATACACAAACTCAAACCTCTACAAGATGTAGGCATGGGTTATATCAAATTAGGACAATCGTCAAACAGTCTTAGTGGCGGTGAGGCACAGCGGGTGAAACTCGCATCTTTCCTGAGCAGATCCAACAGTAAACGCGATGAACACATTCTTTTTATTTTCGATGAACCCACCACTGGTTTGCATTTTCATGATATCTCCAAGTTATTGAATTCTATCAGTGAACTTGTAAATCTGGGTCACTCCGTTATTATTATTGAACATAATATGGAGGTAATAAAAACAGCTGACTGGATAATAGACTTAGGCCCAGATGGAGGAGTAAATGGAGGTGAAGTATGTTTTTCGGGAATACCTGAAGATTTAGTGAAATTGAAAGACAGCAATCATACCGCAAGATTTTTGGCAGAGAAAATGTAGTTAAATATCCTCCTATTAATAGTAATGAAAAAAGGTAAATTGAAAAAAACTGTATCCATACAAGATTAAAAATACCTAAATTTAGGTATTTTTATTAAGTTAAAATCGATTCTATTTTACATATAGATAAATACCCTGACATAAATTTATTTTTTTTTGATTAAATATTCCATATATTGCGACCTTTGATTCTGCAATAATCAAAAGAAAAACTTACAATCACAATACTCCATTGGAAAAGAATAAACAACCTATATTTATAAATTAAATAAACTATCATAAATTAAAATCAGACTATTATGAACAAATTAATTAAATTTAGTGCAATGATTATCGGTTCTTTTGCAATGGTAAGCGGAATGAATTCCTGTAAAGAAGAAGAAGTACCCATGCATGAATGTTGTAGCTATAAATATGATACAACTACTATTTCATTCTGCGAAAGTGACTTCACTGCAACGGAATGGGCTGACTTAAAAAGTTATATTACTACTTATTACAGCAGCAGTGTTTCATGTAAACAAACTCCAATTTAATAATTACCTTTGAAATCCTTAAAATAGCATGAAATCCGAAAACATCTTTGATAAAAATATTGAATATAATGGTTATCGTAAACTTCATGCTATTTTTTTTAAAATACATAAATACATAAATAGATTTTCACAGAGGGCAAAAAGCCAGGCAGATAAGTTTGCTTTTGAACAATTCAAAATGAAATTTGGGGAGCGGGAGGATGATATCTATATTTCAACTTTCCCCAAGTCTGGCACTACTCTTACCCAAATGATTCTATACCAACTAACTACTGATGGAAATATGGATTTCGACCATATTTATGATGTTTCTCCATGGATAAGAAACTCATCATTTCTCGGTAAAGAAGTTCCTGATCTCCCTTCTCCCCGGATTATCAAAACTCACGACTATTATAAATACTTTCAAAAACAAATAAAAGGTAAATTTATTTTTGTGTATAGGAACGGAATGGATGTAGCGGTTTCAATGTTTCATCAAAACAAAAATTATAATAACCAAAATTTAAAAGCGGAAAAATATATAGATAGTTTTATAAAAAAAAATAAAAAAGACTGGTTTAATTATACAAAAGGCTGGCTTAGAAACAAAAATAATTTCCCAATACTATATCTTAAATATGAGGATTTGTTAAATAACAAAGAACAGGAAATTAGAAAAATAATAGAATTTTGTAACCTTAAACCTGATGAAGACGCAATAAAAAGAGCTCTTAAATATAGTAGCTTCGAATCCATGAAAAAGCACGAGAATAAATTTGGAGAGCAAATGCAAAAAGCTCCTGAAAAAGTATTTAATCAGTTTATAAGAAAAGGAATAAGTGGTGAAGGGAAAGTAGAGTTTTCAGAAAAACAACAAAGCATTTTCGCAAAACGGTTTAGTGAAACGATTAAAAAACTTGAGGGAAATATTTTTAATTAATAAAACTTTATAACTATTATTTTATACTACTATTCAGTTTAGTAGAAATATTTTCGTATGATCTATTCCCCTCCAAAAGTTCTCCGTTAATAATAAATGTTGGGGTTTTTGTTATACCAATACTTAGAGCTTGCGTGGTTTTTAACTTTATTATTTGCTTATAGTAAGCACTGTCAAAATCATCATAATCAATTGCACCTCCATTAATTTTATTTACTAAATTAATAATAGCTAAAGAATCAAATTCATTGTTGTTTAAACTATAAATCCCATCATTATAAATTTCAAAAGAATTATTATCGTATAAGAACTTGCCAGCTAATACCGATTGTGCTGCTAAATCATTTTGGGGATTTATCAAAAACCTATAAACAAACCTTACCAAACCCTTATCAATATAATCCTCTTTTAGTTTTTGGTAAGTTGTATTATAAAAATTTTTACATACAGGACAATCATATTTAGAATAATAAATTATTGTTGAAGGAGCATTTTCTGCACCAATAATTATATCATCTTTATCTATTATCGTTAACTCTTCAATTTTTTTATTGCGAAATATCTCACTTATAAAAATATTGGTGTTTCTTATTTTGTTGTCCAAATTGGATATTTTATTTGAATAGAAAAACAAAAGAATTAAAATTACCTGCAACTCAACAAAAATAGCTATAACAATATATTTAAAACCTTTACTCATCTGAAAAATATTCAATTATCAATTATTTATAATCATAAATTTAATTAACACCACCAGACTATTCAAATTTTATCTTTAAAAATAAATAAATTCACCAAATTCCGATTTTACCGTAACCTTTTCTCCTTTACCTTCCTCTACAAAGCCAACAATTTGTGCATCAATATTAAACTCCCTGGCTAAACCGATAAGGTTTTCGGCTTTATGTTCTGGTACATATATTTCCATTCTGTGTCCCATATTGAAAACTTGGTACATTTCTTTCCAACTCGTGCCACTTTGTTCTTGAATAATTTTAAAAAGAGGTGGCACTTCAAACATATTGTTTTTCACAATATGTCTGTCTTTTATAAATTTTGAAACCTTGGTTTGAGCTCCCCCGCTACAATGTATAATTCCATGTATATCGGAAATACCATTCTCAAAGATGCGCGCCATCAGTGGAGCATAAGTACGAGTAGGTGATAACACTAGTTTTCCTGCATCCAATGAAGTTCCTTCTACCTTATCAGTCAGTTTAAACTTCCCGGAATAAGCCAATGAAGAATCCATTTGGCTATCGTATGTTTCCGGGTATTTTTGTGCATATTCCCTTGAAAAAACATCGTGTCTGGCCGAGGTAAGACCATTACTTCCCATTCCTCCATTATACTCCTTTTCGTAAGTAGCTTGCCCGTAAGAAGAAAAA
>JAOUKG010000333.1 GCA_029882725.1 Cyclobacteriaceae bacterium | reverse complement strand
GCTCAGGAACATCCCTTAGCTGAGACCCTGCGTTTTTCAATTCTTTTAAATTTCGAAAACCAATCATCTGAATTGGAATCAGTTACAGATCAATAATGCTTAATCGAAAAATTGCCCCAATAGGCCATGCTTTGGAAGAAATAAAGGTTCCAAGGGTGGAGGAATTTATTTTATCCAGCGGTATTCCCGTATATTATTATAGTGTTGATGAGCAGCCTGTTGTAAAAATAGAATTGTTGTTTGACAGTTCTCTTTTTCATGAATTTAATCCGGCAGCAGGAACCTTTGTTTCGAAATTATTTAAGGAGGGAACTCATTCAAAAAAATCAAAAGAAATAAACCAACTATTTGCAGAATGGGGTGCATTTGTGGAATGTTCTGCAAATCATCAGTATTTTACTGTAAATATTTATTCTATGAACAGGGTGTTGCCAAAGGTATTGACCCTTGTAAGTGAAATATTGAATGAGGCAATATTTCCTGAAGAAGAAATTGTAAAACTTCGGCAACAACAAATTAGTCAACACAGGATCAATCTAAAGAAAACAGATTTTGTTGCCCATCAGGTTTATAATGAAAATTTGTTTGGACTAACTAGCCCTTACGGTAAAAAGATTGACTTATCGGATATTGAAGAGATAAGCCGGGAAGAAATAGTTAGATATTATAATGCAATTGTACAATCTCGCCCCTTTACTGTTTTAATAGCTGGCTATGTGGCTAAAGGAGTAATAAAATCAATGGAAGATGTGTTTTCAGCACATCAAACTATTGTCGGGTTAACCGGGGATTTTAAAGTGCATGATTTTAAAGTTAATAACATTATAGATAACTGGGAGGATGCAGTTCAAACATCGCTACGATCTGGTCGTATGATGCCAAATAGGAAGGATAAGGACATTCATAAAATAGCAGTTGCCAACGAAATTTTAGGTGGCTATTTTGGTTCCCGGTTAATGAAGAATATACGGGAAGAAAAGGGATATACGTATGGGATTTATAGCCGTATAAATCATTTAAAGCATGCATCCTACCTTACAGTCTCTGCCGAAATAATAAAAGAGAGTAAAGAAGATGCATTAAAGGAAATAAATAAAGAAATTGACATTTTACTTAATGTTCCTGTACCAAAGGATGAGTTGGAAGTTGTAAAAAACTACATGTTGGGTACATTTTATAACAATTTAAGTTCACCGTTTTCGGTTTTGAGTTTATTTAAAATGTTGCATGATAGTAATTTGGAGTATGATTACTTTACCGATAGGTTCAGGACAATTCAAAATATTAGTAGTAAAGATCTGATCGAAATTTATAATAAATACTTCGATTACCGGCAATTTTTGTCAGTAATGGTTGGGTAATCTCGCATCACCGATTAAGGAGTTTATTGAATCTGAAAATTAAGTTTCTGTATTTGTTTTAGATTCTTTTAGATCTCCTGTATTTTAAATGCCTGAATTATTAATGTTTACTTTTAAATTTCAGGGAGCTAAAGCTAAATAATCCATAAAGTTGAAAAGAGTATTTATTTTCTGTCTGGTATTTGTAGGTTTAATTTCATGCAATTCGAAAAAAAACTCTCCGCTAAGAATTGCTGCTGCTGCCAATTTAAGATATGCGCTCGATGAACTTGTAGATACCTTCGAAATCAGTAGTGGAGTGCCTTGTGAGGTGGTTATAAGTTCTTCGGGGAAACTTACAGCCCAAATTGAGTCGGGGGCACCTTTTGATATCTTTTTGTCGGCTGATATGGCCTATCCCAACTATCTTTATGAAAAGGGAATTGTGAAGAGCAAGCCTGAAAAATACGCAACGGGAGCTTTGGTGTTATGGGGTGGAGTTAATAGAATTAGTGGTTTGAATGACTTATTGAAAGAGGAATATCAACCTATAGCAATTGCTAACCCGGAAACGGCACCTTATGGAAAAGCAGCCTTTGAAGTATTGAAATCACTTAATTCAGAAGAATATTGGGTGGGAAAGTTAGTTTACGGTGAAAGCATTTCACAAGTAAATCAATTTTTAATTTCAGGAGCGGTTTCAGTAGGTTTTACCTCTAAATCTGTAATTTTTTCGGATAGTGCTTTGTTGAAAAGTAGTTGGATATCTATCCCTGATAGTCTTTATTCTAAAGTCGATCAAGGTTTTGTTATTCTTAATAAAAGACCAGATCAAAAAGAAAATGCTGATATTTTTGGTGAATTTTTGCTTTCCAAACAGGCAAAAGATATTTTGCGGAGATATGGATATACAACAGAGATGTAATTCATGTATTTTCACTAAGTTTGCCCGATAACTAATTTGTATTTGATGGATTGGAGTCCTTTTATTCTGACTTTTAAGCTTGCCTGTATAACTACTCTTTTACTTGGACTTATCTCCATTCCAGTAGCCTATTGGTTAGCTTATGGGAAATCTAAATTCCGAACCATCACTGAAGCCATCTTAGGTATGCCACTGGTTTTACCCCCTACAGTGATTGGATTTTATTTATTGCTGGCTTTTGGTAATCAGTCTTTACTTGGAGGTTGGTTAAATAACACTTTAGGTTTACATCTTGCCTTTTCTTTTTCTGGTTTGGTGATAGGTTCCATGATATATAGTTTTCCGTTTATGGTTTATCCTTTGGTGTCGGGTTTCAGGAACATCCCTTTGTCTTTTAGAGAATCGGGAAGGGTATTGGGTAAATCAGAATTGAATATATTTTATCATATAATATTACCAAATAGTAAGCAAGCTCTTCTCACCGCAGCAATTTTAAGTTTTGCCCACACAATTGGTGAGTTTGGAGTTGTTTTGATGATTGGTGGGAATATACCCAATGAGACCAGAGTAGCTTCAATAGCTATTTATGATTATGTAGAATCCTTAAATTATAGCATGGCCAATAGATATTCCCTGTTTTTGTTGGGAGTAACATTTTTTATATTGTTGTCAGTATATTTTGTAAATAGAAAAAGGAATGGTTAGGTTGAATATTAAACGGGAGTTACATGCATCTTCAGGGCCATTCCAACTGGTAATTGACTTGTCTTTTGAAAAGGGGTCCTTTACTTCAATCACAGGACCTTCCGGCTCAGGAAAAACCTCACTTTTAAGAATGATTTCCGGTTTAATGAGGCCTGATGACGGTTCTATCCTTTATGATGGCGAGGTCTGGTTTGATAAACATGATAGGATTGATGTATCTACAAAAAAGCGGAAAGTAGGTTTTTTGTTTCAAGATTATGCCTTGTTTCCAAATATGACTGTTTTGCAGAATTTAAAGTATGCTGCAGGCAAGGAAAATGAGGAATTTATAGACGAGCTGGTTGAGGTAATGGATATTGAAGGTTTTTTGGAAAAAAACCCTAATTTATTGTCAGGAGGGCAACAACAGCGAGTGGCATTGGCAAGAGCACTTGTAAGAAAACCCAAGCTATTATTGTTGGATGAACCTCTTTCTGCATTGGATGCATACAACCGGGAAAAGATTCAGTTTTATTTGAAGAAAGCATACAAAAAGTATAATTTAACTGTATTGATGGTTACTCATAATGCACCTGAAATTATTCGTTTATCTGATGTGGTCATTAAACTGGAGAATGGGAAAATAGCAAAACAGGGTACTATTAGGGATTTTTTTTATAAAGCAGAAGACAATAACAACTACTTAAATGCAGAGGTTATAAAAAAACACATTACAGACAAACAGTATTGTCTTACTTTGCTAATTGGTGATCAAATTATAGAGGTAAAAGTATCAGATACTGAATTTCAGAATGTCGAAGAAGCTGCCAAGGTAAAAATTCAGGTAAATGAAAAATTGGAATTCAAAACAGTATATTAATAACCTATTCTATGTTGTCTGGCCAGTTATCCTGGTCCTTCAGTTTGATTTTAATGGACTCTAAGTCTTCCCTCGATATTTCATTTCCTTCATATAAAATATCACTAACTTTTTTGATTATTGAGTCCAGTTCCTCTGATGATTGTACAAGAGCTTTAAATAGTTCAGAACCCTTTAATTCGGCATGTTGATTTTCTAAAAGTGCTGACAAACCAAGAATACGGGCAAGTGGAGCTCTCATTAAGTGGGAATTAATATATGCATACTCTATTAGTACCTTATTTTGTTGTTCAAGTTTTGCAGTACGCTCCTCAATAATCAATTCCTGGTTTTCATTTGTAAAATTGAGTTTTTCATTCAGATTGAATAGTTTTTGATTAATAGATCTGATAATTGCATTTTTATTCTCCATTTCTTTCGTGTTTTCCTGGATTTCCTCGTTCAGTAACTTTAACTCATTTTCATTTTGTTTTACTGTAAAAAAGGCATAGCCCATTTTTCCGTATAAAAGATAAAAACTAGTCATTACCCCTGCTAAAAAAACAAAGCTCATAATGGAAGAAGTAAAGATGTCTATTTCTTTGGTATAACTATATCCTAATTGGTTGTTTGCATAAAAGCTGTTAAAAATTAAAATTAAAATTAAAGCTGATAAG
>JAOUKG010000332.1 GCA_029882725.1 Cyclobacteriaceae bacterium | reverse complement strand
ATAATTTGGGTGATTTGCCCATAAAAGAACAATTTTAAAGGCCGTTCTTATCGAATTCCGCGCTGGCCCTTGATATCCACCCGCCGGGGATTAGCTGGGCTCACACTTGCAGGATTGGATAATCACTCAGGTTCTTTCTTTTCCTTTTCTAACCCCTTAAAATATTCGATTTCCCGTATAATATCATAAGGCTTATTCTTTAGATAGCTCCAAAACACTTGTATCACTATACTTTCCAAGCTCTGTTCTCTGGTTATGCCAATTTTTTCAAGCTCTTCCTTCAGTAGGTAGATATCTTCATACCCCATAAAATCTTCGAGCCCCTCAAGCCTGATCTGCTCAACGTTACTAAACCTAGAAGTAATAAACGTATAGGCCGCATTATTAACGGTATCGGATAGGTATTCCACAATATTCCTACATTCTTTTAACAACCCTGAATATACAGAATATGCTTCCTCTTTGTTCACTACTGGAAGTTCGAATAGATAATATCCCCTTATGTAATTTAACTCCGCTTCTTCGTTGAATTCTACTTCGTTCAATTTGCACCAATAATACTTTTTTAAGATGTAATGTTTATCCGCTTGAGTAAACCCTTTCGGCATTTTTTGTTTCACTTTTTCCAACTCATCTAAGTATTTTCTCCAATGTTTTTTTGTCAAAAATTCATTCTTATAGAATAGTGCTGTACCCCCAATAAATATAGTACTTGACATATAGTTCTTGTACATATTTTTAATACCATTTTCGAGTCCCTCATCCAAAGAATTAACAAATGGCTCAAAAGCAGGTAATTTTTGTCCAACACCTTTATGTGCGCTAAACAAAACCAGCAATAGAGCAAGTAGCCTAAACAACAAAACGAAATTTGATTTAATCATTCTCTAAAGTTTATATTGCTTATTATTCTTCCCTAAAATTACGTGCCCTTTCTTCTCTTTTACCTTTATGCCGATCAATGGTCATTTGAGACGGTTTATTCCCTTCCTTTTCCTTGGTTTTCAACCAATCAGTATACAGTTCATCAACAGCTATGTCATAACCTTTCGGGTCTAATTTAGTCACCACACCTCTTCCTGAGGCGTCCCCATCTTCCTCCCACTTTTTTACAATCCCCGTCGACAACACCACATAGCTCTTTTGTAATCCTTTCCTTCTAAAATATGGAATGTCTCCTTTTTTGGCGTTTTGACCTATTGAAAATCCATGATTACCCGTGTTAGACCCATCCATTCTAAAATTAAACTTACCTTCAAGTTCCACCATAAATGCGCCATGAGAATGGATTGTAGCTTCAATTCTTTTACCTAGTGGTCGTCTACTGGGTCTAACGTGGTCTGTACCAACTCTAGGTTTAGAATAAGAATATTTTTTATCACCATTCTTATCCTTGTAAGAATAAATTTGAGAGCCATACTCCCGTCCACTTTGTATTGATGATTGATTATAAGTTTTGGCAAAATCTCTAGCTGCATCATCTGGATCATCAAAAGGATCCCCTGGCCCCTCTCCATTCACATCCACATACCGCACCGGATTGTTCGCAGCATAAACATACCCACTCTGAAAACCATACTTCTCCGCCAACGGGTCAACACTTACAAATATACTGGTCACAGGGTCATAATACCTCGCCCCATAATAATACAACCCCGTCTCTTCCCTCCTTCGTTTCACTACGGAGGGCAAAGCATCCAATTCCTTCCCGTTATACAAATACGGCGTGCGATTGGTGTTTGAGTGCTCTTCCACAAACGTCTCACCAAAGGCGAAGTACTCCAAATGCTGATAAACTTCTCCCGTGGCATCGGTAATATAGCTAGTACTGCCCAGATGATCAGGGTGGTAGTAGTAGCGGTTGGGTTCGGCAGGGTTGGGCTTGCCGCCGGTGCCTGATCCTCTAATTTGGCCGTTGTGTGATGTTTGGGACTGCATTGGGGTAAATATAATATTTTTTAGGTTTTGTTGATGTATTAGGAGGATGGATTCGGGAATTTCAGGAGCGACCCAGCCAACAGCGCTTGGCGTTGGTCCGGATGTCCATCCGGTCCTGTATCCATGTAAGGGGTTTCTCTGACCAAACTCTTTTCTGATTTTGCACGCCCTGAAAATCCAGATTGAGATTAAGATAGAGAATGAGAACTGAGATTTTATACGCTTGGCGTTGGTCCGGATGTCCATCCGGTCCTGTACCCATATAAGGGGTTTCTCTGATCAAACAGTTTTCTGATTTTGCACACACTGAAAATCCAGATTGAGATTAAGATAGAGAATGAGAACTGAGATTTTATAGAGGCGTTGGTCCGGATGGACATCCGGTCCTGCATCCAGTAAGGGATTTCTCTGATCAAACGGCATTCTGATTTTGCACGCACTGAAAATCCAGATTGAGATTAAGATAGAGAATAAGAACTGAGATTTTATAGAGATGCTGATTTAATTTTTTACCTCTAAAATATAATAAATAAAAAAATGAAGCGGGTCTTTACCATCCGAAACGAAGTGAAGGATGGTGAAGTAGCAACCAATACGTTTCCCCAGAAACATACAGAACAAAACACAACTCAAAACCGATCTTGAAAATCAATAAATGACTTCAATAATGTGCGGCCTCATGGTAAATTAAGTGGCCTCACACCTCCCGCAAGTGCGGGATGAAGCATATCAAGGCCAAAATGTGCCTATTTCATTCAATTCTGAGACTCTGAGAACCAGAATCCATGAAAACAGAGGCAACACCGGGTGTACTAAATGTGAAACCGAGTAAAACATAAAGGAAGATGTCGTTGAAATTCCAAAAGTAATAAGTGATAAAATAACACCACGCCACTTCCTATATAAAAAGTGCCAATACAGGTAGCATTGGTACTTTGTCCCTAACTAGGGACACTTTTTTGTAGGATTGTCGTGGGATTAGCAGGGGACAGTTTTTTGTAGGGTTTTCGTGTATCTAGCAGGGCAGATAATATCCCGGTTTTGATTTTTACCGGACAACAGTGATTTATTTTATAACTACTTTTAGTTTTTGTGTTAAAGATGGACTACACTCAATAAACAAATCGTTAAAAAATTGGATTTTAGTTCCCCCTATACCAAGAATATAAAGATTGTTTAGGGGAGTACTTGAGGACAAGACATTTTGAAGATTGACCTTTTCAATTTCACAGCATTTACTAACAAAAAAAATCTCTTTTAAATCTAAATTCTTCAATTTTAAAACCTTTTCGTTGTTTGTTACCTCAAATGAGTGTCCCTCAAAAAACTTAATATCAGTTTTATAAAACGTTATTGTATCATTGACATTTGATATAAATTTCATTACTTCCACTTGGTTATTATTTTGTGCACTAACATTAGAAAAAATCAACAAAACAAAAAAGACTATAATAAACTTTTTCATAACTATTTCTTTTGATAATATCCACTTTCACCTGAGTTTATACCTCTGACTTCATTATTTCCACCAATAGAAGGTGTGCCATATATATAATCTACATAACTCTTATCAAAAATTTCAGGCGCAACATACCAACCATTCTTAGAAAAAATGTATTCATTTCCTGAATTATCTACTCCCATAAAAATTGCACCATGTCCATTATCTATACTGTTTGTAGTTTTATCTGCGTATCTTAATACAGTCTGACCTACCGTGGCATCATCTCTTGATACTGGAACGTAGTTTACTTTCAACTCTGCATCAAAGGAACTTCCTCTAGGAATTCCTATACCGGTACCAGGTCCTTTCCCTTCTAATTTTTTTCCATCATTTAATGCTATACAAGTTCCCCAACAATTGTAGTTTTGTCCTTTTGCTTTCTCTGTACCTGCTAAAAAACCTACTGTTGAAGGAAGCCCAGCCTTTTTAGCATCTTCCATAGCATTTGTCATTTCTTTAAATACCCCACCAACTTGTTTTGTGAGATTTATAGACCCGGTACTTTTATCCATTGATCTCCACATCTGTCTTATCTCCTTTTTGCTATACCCATCACCCATAAACTGTCTGAGACTTTTCTTTGTATCACCCTTTTCTCTTGTCACAATAACATTATTATCCTTATCAGCTCCAGGCACCCATCTACCATCAGGGTCATCATATTTTATTGGATTATTTAAAGTATAGTTGTATGGAGAGTAAGCCACATACTTCTCCGCCAACGGGTCAACACTCACCCACACACTCGTCTGCGCATCGTAGTACCTCGCCCCGTAATAGTAAAGCCCCGTCTCTTCATCCAGCTCCTTGCCATTATAAAGATAAGGCGTCCTGTCCGTGTTACTATGCTCCTCAACAAAAGTCTCCCCAAATGCGAAGTACTCCAAATGCTGATAAACTTCTCCCGTGGCATCGGTAATGTAGCTCGTGCTGCCCAGATGGTCAGGGTGGTAGTAGTAGCGGTTGGGCTCGGCAGGGTTGCTCTGGCCGCCGGTGCCGTTGAGCTGACCGGGGGGCGTCTTGCCGCTCTTGCCTGCCGTGAGTGCCT
>JAOUKG010000331.1 GCA_029882725.1 Cyclobacteriaceae bacterium | reverse complement strand
CATGAGTAACCTGAAACAAGAGTGTAAGCAAGAGGCCTGGCAATAAATGCATATTTACCCATGCAAGCACTATGAGCCACCATGGGGCAGAAATAAATAAAAGCGGTAAACCTAAAGTTACCGTATAATAAAAAAATTTAGAGATGAATAGTATGAAATATTCTTTCAATGGATGTATTATTTTCTTTTCATTGCCAATATTCAATTCACCAAAAATCCATTTAAAATCTTTTATTAATACCCAATGTAGCATTGTAAAACAATATAACAATGGAGTATAAATGTGTTGCCATCTGTGTTTAGGCTGCCAGGTTTCATATGGGGTAAACCGAAACATTCCATGAGTTTCCAGAGTAACATCAATTCCCGCAATATTCACAAAAGCATGATGTGCATTGTGCATGCGGGTAAACAGATAACTATTTCCGCCTATGAAGTTCATTGTATAGGCCAGAATTTTATTGGCTTTGCTACTTCTGAAAAATGCATTATGGCACGCATCGTGAACAACATTGAATGCGAGAAAAATA
This sequence comes from Cyclobacteriaceae bacterium, assembly GCA_029882725.1. Lineage (GTDB taxonomy): Bacteria > Bacteroidota > Bacteroidia > Cytophagales > Cyclobacteriaceae > JAHEMU01. The sequence goes on along the minus strand of JAOUKG010000331.1, from coordinate 3,967 downwards.
TTAACCAATCCTAATCCCAAAAATACAATTACTAAAAAACCATAATTGAAAGTCACTGAATCAGTAATTAACAAAGAATAGAAGAATAACCACAATGCAAACCCTAAAACAGCCTTTAGCTTACTTGGAGTATCAGCATACTGACTCAGATTTTTCTTATTAAAATAATCTCTTACCCTAGCCCTAAGTTCTTTCGCAAAATCATCTTTAACTTTGGTGCTTTTGTAATGAACAACTTGATCGGATGTGGTTTTTTTAAACATAACTCAAAAAATTTACAATTTAAATCAACCAGAACTCTCACCACCTAACCGGAATAAACACAAATCAAAATAAAGTTCTATGTTGTAAATTCAAAATAATTAACAAATACCTAATTTAAAATTAAATATTTATTCACAAAACACATCAAAAAAATTACATTTAATTTATATAAGAATTAGATAAATAATTCCTGTGGATGGGTTTTAATAGTATTACGTACGATGTTGATATCAGAATTCAATGGTGTTGAATTTACTCACTATTTGTAACAAGAAAGATTGATAAATGCTATGGAATTCAGGGTAAAATCCGAATTACTAATAAAAAATAATTATGAGATACAATGTAGCCTTGATCCAGTTTAATTTCTTGGTTTAATATTCTGATTCACTCTAAATAAATTATTGGGGTCATACTGTTTTTTGATTTTCAATAAACGATTATAATTATGTCTATAACTTGCCATTACACGCTCCTGCCCCTCTTCCATCATAAAATTGGAATATGAACCACCAGAAGAATAAGGGTGCAGAGCTTCCCAATAATTTTTACACCAGTTGGTAATCTTTTCCGCATTTTTTGCATCAGGATCTACTCCCACAATTACTCCGGCATATTTTGCATCACGATAGGCCCATGGAGTTTCTTCATTTCCTACTCTGCCGGCCGCACCACTTATTGGGTACAAGTGCATTTGAGATAATGGTGTAGGTATATTCGAACCAAACTCAAAATGTTTAGCTCTTGCCTCTACATTCAGATCATTAAAAAAATCTCCTCTCCAATACCACTGATATCCAGGAGGAAATAACCCATCAAATAAAGTTTGAATAAAAGGATAGGGCATTTCACCCGTATGTTCAAATATTGGATTCTTTTCTAAAATAGGTTTAAAAACCTCCTTTGCCTTGTTCATATCGCCCGTATAACACCATACAATACCACAAAATTGCTTATTATGTAAAGATTCCGGAAAAGGAGGACCAGGAATTACCATCGTTGCGATAAAACCATTTAGATCATCCGGGGAATTATGAATAAAATTGTGGTACCAATTCATAATTTCATCTGTTTTTTCAATCGGCCAAAGTGTAGGCCCTCCAAAAACTGTTTTAACCTTGTGAGCCTGAAATTTAAATGAGGTAACTATTCCATAATTACCACCACCTCCTCTTATAGCCCAAAACAAATCCGTGTTTTGACTAGCATTTACAGTTACCAATGAGCCATCAGCCAAAACCATATCTGCTTCCAATAAATTATCGATAGTAAGTCCGTATTTTCTTGATAAATACCCCACACCTCCTCCAAGTGTTAACCCTCCTACACCTGTGGTAGAAATAATACCAGCAGGAACGGCTAATCCATAAACATGGGTAGCATGGTCAACTTCACCCCAAACATTACCTCCACCTACTCTAACCGTATTATTTGAAGTGTCAACTCGAACAAATTTAATTCCTGAAAGATCAATTACTAAACCATCATCACACAATCCTAAACCACCTCCATTATGCCCTCCTCCTCTTACTGCTAGTAGTACATTATTTTCCCTGGCAAAATTTACTGAGGCAACCACATCAGCAACATCTACACACATAGCAAACATTCCAGGGTGTTTGGTTATCATTCCATTAAATACTTTACGAGTTTCGTTATACTTATCATCCGAAGGCATCACTACAACACCTCTTAATTGTGATGCAAAACTTTCTATTACAGCATTGTCTAAATTTTCAATTTTGTTCATCGTAGTTTTTGATTTAATTAGTGCTCATCAAAAATATAGTTTTACCTCTGTACACTATTCTATTTTTAGTTCAAAAACCAATGATTTTAATTCATTTACTTGAAATTATGGGTTAACCACAATTATTAAATATCAATAGTTTTTCTCAAATATGCAGATGGAAGAACTCCATAGGTTTCATGAAAACACTTTGAAAAATAAGCAGGGCTGTTAAATCCACTTTCGAAGGCAATTTCTGAAACATTACCTTTATTCCTGCATAACATTTTTAATGCATTATTTAGCCTGTAATCTTTTATAAAACTATTAATTGATTTTCCTGTTAAGGAAATTACTTTTCTATATAATTGCGGTTTACTATACCCTAAAAATCTGCTAAAATTATCTACAGTTAAAAGAGTATTCATCCATTCCCTTTCTGTAAAATCCATTAAACTATTCAGAAAGTTTTCATCTTTTTCATTGATTACATCTATTTGGTTTTTATCTAAAGGAGTATTTAATATTTCATTCTCTAATAGCTCCCCAACTTCATTTGAAACAACTACCTTTCCCTTACTTATCCAACATAAACGTTCTGCCAATTTTATAGTATCTTCAAAAATCTCCTTATTTTCCGTTACGGGAATGCCTGAATTTATCCCTATATTTATTTTCAAATCAGAATTGGAGGCACTAAGTAAGTTTTGAATTTTAAGAGCAGATACTATTGCATTAGAAACCGAATCGAACGAAACTAAAAAGTAATCAGTTTTATGTTTAACAACCCTTCCCCGATAACCTTCTAACATATTTGAAATATCTGTATGAAGATTTTTAATAACTAAATCCAATGAATTATCACTTAAACTCCTTAATGATAAAGTTTTTGTTACTATCACCATTAATATTCTGAAGGGAGGATCATTTATAATATTAAATTCTTCATTACCTGACTTTTCAGGATCCTTAATACGGCCTAAAAAAGATTCTACAATCCGGTTATCCACTTCAATTATAGAATGAGGCACCTGCCCATGTGCTTCATCATGCATTGCTTCTAAAGACTCTTTATTAGGTGCTTCAACCAAACAAAAGGCCATTTTTCTTTTGTCGTCAAACCAGTAAGTAAAGCCTTTACAATTAAACTTATGTTGTACTTTTAAATCTTCTTGATGTAAATGTGCCACTTGCTCTGCAGTTACAGTATCTGAAACATCGTGACGGTCCATAAATATTGGCATAGCATTGGTTTAATGTGTTTATTTTGTATTAGTTAAATACCGAATTAATTATTTATAAATAGATATAAAACAACAACTTTAAAATACAAATTTGATGTATATAAAAAATGTATTTTCTAATTTAATGAATTTTTTATAATAATCATTAATAATACATACCAAAGTGTTATGATAGCTTGTTGATTTCCAAGATAGTTGCCAGAGAGAAGGTAATATAAGATCTATAACCAATGATAATTAACCATTGAATTTGACGTTTTTATCTTGAGGCAAAGGCGATAGTCTGTATTTTCAATACTATCGCAGAAGCAAACACCAAGAAAAGAAACTTTGTGATTTGGTCTAGAGGAATAATAAAAATGAAATATTTAAAGGGATCTCAAATAGGACTTATCATTTACAACAGGGGGATAATTACACAAGGAAATAAAGATTTTTTACTTTCTACAGAAACTATTGAAGTTGAGTTGACTATTATTTAATCGAATTAATCTTAAGACAATTACTGCACTTAAAAAAATTTAAAATAAAATATATTTTTTTTCATTAAACATGAAATACCACCATATAATTTGACTGTTGAGTAATCTTTTGTAATTTGAATGATCTATAAAATGGCTTATGACAGATCATTTAAAATTATTGAGATTACTCAAGTGCATTGGATTACTTAGTCAAAATACCGGTCAAACCATATCTCAACTTTCCAGAAGTTTAGAAATAAGCCCCC
>JAOUKG010000330.1 GCA_029882725.1 Cyclobacteriaceae bacterium | reverse complement strand
AAATCCTTCTGTAAAGTTTGCTCTGGAGTTGAAAAAGAAAACGTTGATAATCGAAATTAGCGACAACGGTAAGGGTATCGACCCGGAAATTGGAAGTAAGATTTTCGTTCCTAATTTTACAACTAAGGAAAAAGGGTCAGGAATTGGATTGTCCATTGCGAAACACGGAATTGAACATGCCGGAGGTAAAATTTGGTATGAGTCTGAATTGGGGGTAGGGACTACTTTTTTTATTGAACTTCAACGTTTTTTGCCCGGGTGAGGTGGTTCGTTACCATAGGGCTGTTTTTTGTTTTAAATAATGCCTTCTCCCAGAGTAATCAGAAATGCAAGTGGATTTTCTTATTTGACACTCCTGTTTTGCTTGATAGTTTGACTATTTTACCTAATTCGTTTTCATTTTCCGAAAGAGTAGAGTTTGATTTTTCTGTTGAAAACAGAACTATTCTTTTAGAAAAAAAATCCTCTACTGATTCTGTTAAAGTATGCTTTACAGTTCTCCCGTTTTTGATAAATAAAGAATATTTCACTCATTCCAATGGTACCCAAACGAAGACCCGGGAAATACCTTCAGGAAATGAGGACCTTGTTCAAGGCTCCGGATTAAAAACTGCAGGTCAAATTAGTCGGGGGCTTAACGGAGGTAATCGCCAGGATATGTCGTATGATTCGTATATGGATTTTACAATATCGGGAAAGCTTTCAGATAATATTAATATTGAAGCCCGGTTGTTTGATCAGAATATTCCCTATCAGCCCGAAGGGAGTAGCCATCAACTAAAGAATTTTGATAGGGTGTATGTTAAAGTGGAAGGGCAATCAGCTGGAATTTGGATGGGAGATGTGTTACTTAAGGATTCAGGAAATCATTTTTTGAAATACTCACGATCTGTTATGGGCTTTTCTGCACATGTAAAGGATTCTGCTTCAGGTTTTTCAGTAGGTATTGGAATGAATAAAGGAAAGTTTGCTTCTGATTATTTTCAAGGCATGGAGGGGAATTATGGCCCCTATAAAATAACAGGCCCACGTAATGAACCTTATATAATTATCATTGCGGGAACTGAGCGTATATACCTTGATGGTGAACTGTTGAAAAGGGGGCGTGAATTTGATTATATAATTGATTACGATCTTGCCGAAGTAACATTTACACCGAAGGTGATAATAACAGATTATTCAAGAGTGAGAGTAGATTTTGAATACAGAAACCTTCAATCGATGAGAACAGTTCGAACTGCTGAATATTCAATGAAAAGGGAGAATTTCAGCCTCAATTTTTCTGCTTTTTCGGAGAAAGACCAAAAAATGGGTGCTTATGATTTATTTCCCGGGGAGGTAGTTTCATTGATGGAGTCTGGTGTTTCAGAGTTGGACCAACTTACCGCTCAACCTGTTGAATATACATTGGGAGAAGTATCCTATATTCAATTGGATACAGTGCATTTGGATGGAATCAATTATACTATATATAAATTGTCAGACCAACCCGATTTGGTTCATTTCAATGTAGATTTTGTTTATCAGGGGCCGGGAAAAGGTAATTATGTTAAGAAATTCAGTTCAGGAAATCAAGTTCAGTTTCAGTGGGTTGCTCCTCTAAAGGATGTTCCTCAAGGGCAATACGAACCTTATGTTCATTGGAGAAGTCCATTAAAAAGGGATGTTTATTCATCTCATTTAAAATGGAAGTTAAACTCTTTGGATGTGCTTGAACTGGAGGGTGTTTTTAGTAGAATAGATAATAATTTATTTTCCGAAAAATCGGAAGATAAATTAGATGGTTTTGGGACTAAACTTGCCTTTCAATCAGGTAAAAGGCCAATAGGAGGGGGTAAACGATATTATTGGTCATTTCTATTAGGTGGGGAGTATCACTCCGCAGGGTTAAGCCTCATAGACCCGATTTTTGAGGCTGAGTTCAATAGAAATTGGAATCGTGCAGATTTAAATTTTACTGAGAATGGCTCAGAATTGATGGGTAAGGTATCTTTCGAAATTCGTAACAGCGAAAATGAAGGGTTTGCCTATTCCTTAAATACCCGGAATAAAGCAGATATTATTCAGGGAGTCCAAAATAGTTTGGCAGTAAAAAAAAAGGTGGGGAAATTGTATTATGATGGCTACATATTGAATACCCAAAATGATAATCGTGATTTTACAGGGAAATGGATTAAAGCCAAAAACACATGGGAGTGGAGAGGAAAGTATTTTACTCCTGGATTTAATTGGGTGACAGATAAAAATACCATTTTTCATGCTGTGAAAAAGGACAGCCTTATTTCATCCTATCAATATTTTGATGAGGTTTCGTGGTATATAAAATCCAAAAGTGACAGTATATTTTCCTGGAAAGCCGATTATACACAACGTACGAATTATCAACCGAGAGATGGAGAAATGGCTTTCGCTGATCATGCAGAAACAGTACGTGCTAATTTTAATTTTACTGCAAAACAAGGGACATGGGGAGGTACTCTTATGCATAGAACGCTGTCTTCACAATTTGGTAGGGTTTCCAATGTAGCAGGTACATTGAACAGCCGCTTTACGGTTTTGAATGACCTGATAAGAGTAGAGTCGGTTTTTTCAACCTTAAATGGATACGAGCCCAGAAGGTCATTTATTTATGTGGAGGTTCCGGTAGGTCAGGGATTCTATACTTGGGTGGATTCAAACCAAGATAAAATTCAACAATTAGACGAATTTTTTGAGGCTATTAATCAGGATGAGAAAAGATACATTAGGTTGTTTGTTCCCGGCAACGACAGGGTGGCTGTAATCAATAATGATTTTACTTTGAATATGTCCTTCAGGATGCCAAAAGAATGGGTTGGACAAAATTCTTTACTCAATAAATTGTCGGGCATTAGTGGTCGGGTCAGTATTCAAAGTTCCGGTAAAACCAATGCATTTAATCCATTAAATAGAGTTAGATCCCTTGTTCAGAATATAGGTGATACTTTACTAACAGGAGGAAAAAGGAATATTTCATCGTTTCTAACTTATAAGGGGTTAAATGGAAAATGGGTGATTGAACAAAGAAACCTTTTATATAGTCAGAAAAGCTGGATTAATACTGGCTTCGAAACAAAGTATAGAAATTCAGAGGAACTCAGGTTACGGTTAAATATCAATACCATTTGGTCTTGGTCAATATTTGGAATTGTTGGAGATAATCAATCCGTGTCTGAAGTTTTTGAAAACAGGAATTTCAGTTATTCTCAGAAGAGGGGTGGTATGGATTGGGAAATTGGATTGAAAGGTTCACGATACAGATTTAAATATGAATATTCTGAAAAAAATACCCATGATTCAGAGTCTCCTTTGGAGGCATTGATTCACACGTTGAATTTTAGTTTTAATCAGTCGTTGACAAGTAACTTGTCGTTGATGTCAGATAACTCCTGGTATCATATTGTCTTTCCTTCTGATTTAAATGATGCACTAGCTTATGAAATTATGGAGGGGGGTAAACCGGGGAGTAATTTCAAATGGAATTTAGGTTTACAGCACCACTTAAAATCAGATGTTGATTTGTATTTCTCTTATTTTGGAAGAAAAGCACCGGGTAATAATTCAGTACATCAGGCAAGTTTTAGAGTAACGGCAAGTTTTTAGATTACATAATCCGAAGTCATTCGCGATTAATAAAAAAGCGTAGCCTTAATTAAAAGGCTACGCATAACCCAGTCGGTCTCACCGGTTTAATGAATAATTAACTTTTCAGACAATTTATTGCCTAAAATGAGTTAATTATTTTGATCAAGTAGAGACTTTGATTGTCCATAGCTTGACTGGATTAATTCTTTTTTAAAATTGATTTCCACTAATGTTCCGTTGTAATTATTAATAACTATGTTGCCATTTATCTGGTTTACGAGTCCATTTATAAGCTTGTATCCAAGAGATGTTGGATTTTGCACTTTATTAATGTTTGTAATACCAACTCCATTATCCTGTATAATTAATTTTAATAAATCACCATTTTCTTTAAAACTTATAAATATGCTTCCCTCCCCATTTGAAAAAGCATGTTTGTAAATGTTGGTTAAAAGTTCATTTAATATTAATGCAAGGGGTACAGCATTGGATATATTAAGTTGTATTTTTTGGAGTGTATATTGTACCGTAACAGACCTGTTAATTGTACTATAGAGGGTTTCGATATAGGAAGATAGTTTACGTATATATTCTGAAAATTCAATTTTTTCAAGAGAATCGTATTGATAGAGATGCTCGTGAATAAGTGATATAGTTCGTATTCTTGATTTACTTTTTAATAAAAGTTTAGTTAATTTTTCATCATTATTTCTGGATAACTCAAGGTCCATCATGCTAATGATTACTTGTAGATTGTTTTTTACACGATGGTGGATTTCGTGCATCATTATATCTTTTTCGGCTGCTGGATTTTGATATTTATTGGAAAGCTCTTTTTTTGAAGTAATATCCAATAATGTAAGTATAAACCGTATAGGGTCTTTGGGGTCCTCCTGCAC
>JAOUKG010000329.1 GCA_029882725.1 Cyclobacteriaceae bacterium | reverse complement strand
GAAACCTTCATTTAATAATAGATATGTGGTTACCTTAAATGACCAAAAAGGCCTTGTCGATTCTTCAGGTAAAGTACTTGTAAATTATGTTTTTGATGAACTATACGATCTCAATAATGGGTATGTCTTGGTTGAGAAAATGGGTAAGATGGGAGTAGTTAATATGGAGGGCTTGTATGTGATTCCCAGAAGTTATGATCAAATTGTTTATGAAAAAACAAGAGGTTATTTTTTGGTAAAACAAAATATGAATTGGAGGAATTACCAATATGAATGATTTACTAAGGTGCCACCCTGTTAAATTTTTTATCGATTTCTCCCCACATACTCCAATATTTCCAGACCTCTCCGGAACCTTATTTCACGGTCGGGGTGTAACCATTTTTTGAATTCCTTTTTTGTTCTATCCCAAAAGAATGACAAAATAGGATTAAGGTAGATATTGATTATAATTATTGCTATTTTTGAGTGTAAATAATAAAATATGGAAGGTTTAAGTGTTGCCTTGATGATTGTTTTTGGGATAGGTCTTGTGGTTTTGGAAATCATATTCATCCCCGGAACCACGGTGGTAGGGGTTATAGGGTTTGCCTTTATGTGTTTTGGTATATACCTTGGCTATGAGTACTTTAATCCAACCACAGGAACCGTAATATTAATTTCAACTTTTATTGTCAATGTTGTAATCCTGGTGGTGGTTTTTAGGTCGAGGGCCTGGGAAAAATTTTCATTAAAAAACACTTCCGAAGGAAAAGCAAATGAACCTGATTTAATGGAAATAAAGGAAGGAGATATAGGTGAAACTGTCTCATCATTACGTCCTGTGGGGAAGGCTGAGTTTAATAATAAAGAATATGAAGTAACTACTTTGGGAAATTATGTATCTTCGGGAACCAAAGTGAAAATCATTAAAATAAGTGGAAATAAAATTATAATCGAAACCACCTAAACATCTAAACACCTAAACATCTAAACATCTAAACATCTAAACAATCTAAACTATATATATCATGCTTGATCAAATACCATTTATAGCTTTTTTTGTAGGAGGATTAATTCTTCTATTCATTTTTTTCTATTTCGTGCCTGTTGGGCTTTGGATTACCGCCCGATTCTCCTATGTGAAAGTAGGGTTATTTGAGTTGGTTTTTATGAGAATTAGAAAAGTTCCCCCAAGAATCATAGTTGAATCACTTATTACAGCCAACAAAGCTGGTTTGATTGAAGTAAACGCAGCGGATTTGGAAACACATTATCTCGCTGGAGGGAATGTTCCGAATGTAATTCGAGCTCTTATTTCTGCGGATAAAGCGAATATTGAGTTGCCATTTAAGCAGGCCACAGCAATAGATTTGGCAGGAAGAGACGTGTTTGAGGCTGTTCAAATATCGGTTAATCCAAAAGTGATTACTACGCCAAAAGTAGCGGCCGTAGCGGCAGATGGTATTCAGTTAATTGCAATTGCGCGAGTTACTGTTCGGGCTAATATAAAGCAATTGGTAGGAGGGGCAGGTGAAGATACCATCCTGGCTCGTGTTGGAGAAGGTATTGTAACTTCAATTGGTTCTGCCAACTCTCATAAAGAAGTGTTGGAAAACCCCGATAAAATATCAAAACTGGTATTACAAAGAGGGTTGGATGCAGGAACTGCTTTCGAAATCTTATCTATTGATATTGCAGATGTAGATGTAGGAACAAATATTGGTGCAAAACTTCAAACAGATCAGGCTAGTGCCGATCTAAAAGTGGCTGAAGCTAAAGCAGAAGAAAGAAGAGCCATGGCAGTTGCATTGGAACAGGAAATGAAAGCCAAAGCACAGGAAGCAAGAGCCAAAGTGATACTCGCCGAGGCTGATGTACCAAAGGCTATGGCAGAAGCATTTCGATCAGGTAATATGGGTGTAATGGACTATTTTAAAATGCAAAACATACAAGCTGATACCGATATGAGAGATTCTATTAGTGGTGGGAAAGGTACTCAAAACAAAAAATCAGACAAATAGTAAATAGTTTAATATTTTAATATTTGAAAAAGGGCTATTTTAAAGTTGTTTTATTAGTTAAAAAACAGTGCCGTATTTATATTTTTCAGTAGTTCCTGTTTAAGAGTATAGATGATTACATATTTTGACTTGTATTATAACTTTTAGGTATCCCCTTTTCTTTTTTACAATAATTGGGTAAGTGAAAATGAAGAAAGTAGACCTTCGGAAATTTATTATCTATCAGGATGAACATTTTCTGGCCATAAATAAACCTTCAGGTATTTCTGTGTTGGCCGACCGTAGTGGAGATATGTGTGTCCTGGATTGGGTACGTACTCAATTTGAAGACGCTAGTGCCTGCCATAGAATTGATAAGGATACCAGCGGGGTGCTTTTGTTTGCATTGGATAAGGAATCATACAGGCATGCGAGTTTGCAATTTCAAAACCGCCAGATAAAGAAGGTTTATCATGCACTTGTATATGGGAAAGCAAGTTTTCATGAATATAGAGAAAATAGGAATATAGCCGTACACGATCAGTATTCATCGGTTCATAAAGAGGGTAAAGATGCGGAAACATGGTTTGATACTTTGGGGATTTATTACGAATACTCCTTGGTGGAATGTAAGCCCATTACAGGCAGGATGCATCAAATCAGAGTTCACCTTCAGGCTCTGGGGTTTCCCATAGTAGCTGATGCCCTGTATGGGGGATCACCATTGTTTTTGTCTGAAATTAAGAAAAAATACAAACTGTCAAAGTATGATGATGAGCAGCCACTTATGGGTAGACTGGCACTTCATGCATATAAATTAGAGTTTCAAAACAGGTCTGGAGACCGTGTGTGTGTTGAAGCTCCCTATTCCAAGGATTTTAAGGCGGCAATAAATCAGTTAGCTAAAATTAGAAAAGTAAAAAAATAAACCTATCTTTGTGCCCGAAACCTAAATAAAATCCAATTATGAAAACCTTTTATGTATTTTTATTCGCGCTTTTAGTATCTCTGGGAGCTTGTAATTCACAATCAAGTACTTCTGAAGTATCAGCAGACAGTGTTGAAGTTGAGGTGCTAATGGAAGAACCAACTGAAGAAGCACCAGTTGAAGAAGCGCCGGTTGAAGAAGAAGCACCTGCAGAAGGTGATAGTACTTCAACAGAAACTGCAGAGTAATTTTGCAAAAAAAATAGTAAAAAAGGCCCTTTTGTAAGAGGGTCTTTTTTATTTTACCTCCTGTTTATGTGATGAAATTCAATTTTATAAGCAGGGTTAAAGGGTATTAACATTAAAATATTTTAGAATGATCAACAATTCAACAACTAAATTTCGATTATTTACTGAAATTTAAACGCTGTTGTTGCATTTAAAAAATTATACTTCTATCTTTGTGTCCCTTTTTGGGAGGCACATGTTTCCCGAAATATAAATTGCATAAAAAATAGCTATGACGAGTTATAAAAGCGTACATGCCAACAAGGGCACTGTGAATAAAGAATGGTTGATAATAGACGCCAATTCAAAAGTATTGGGAAGGTTGTCTAGTGAGGTAGCCAAAATTATCCGAGGTAAACATAAACCAAGTTTTACCCCTCATGTTGATTGCGGAGATAATGTAATTGTTATCAATGCTGAGAAAGTTAAACTTACCGGAAAGAAATGGAAGGATAAGCAATATGTTAGGTATACTGGTTACCCGGGTGGACAACGATTTGCAACACCTACTGAGGTTTTAGCGAAAAACCCAAGGAAATTAGTTGAAAATGCGGTTAAAGGTATGTTGCCTAAGAATAGATTGGGTAGAGCTATCTACGGAAACTTATACGTTTACAGTGGTTCTGAGCACCCACACGAAGCTCAACAACCAAAAGAGATAAAATTGTAATATGGAAGTATTTAATACAACTGGAAGAAGGAAATCATCCGTGGCTAGGGTATATCTGAAGCCTGGTAAAGGAAACTTTACAATAAATAACAGGAAATTCGAAGAGTATTTTCCCACAGGAATTTTACAAACAATTGTAAAACAACCTCTTGCACTTCTTGCAAAAGACGGTGAATTTGACATTTATGTGAATGTGAATGGAGGCGGTTTTAAAGGACAGGCAGAAGCTATTCGCCTGGGTATTTCGCGTGCACTTGTTGCTGAAAATGAGGAATCAAAACCTGCCTTGAGAAAAGAAGGATTTATGACTCGTGACCCCAGAGAGGTGGAACGTAAAAAATACGGAAGAAGAAAAGCAAGAAGAAGATTCCAATTCAGCAAACGTTAAGAATTTTAAGTGTAATATCTATGAGTAAAAAACTCGAATATAACGATTTATTAGATGCCGGTGTTCATTTTGGTCACCTTACCAGAAAGTGGAACCCTAAAATGGCACGATATATTTTTATGGAAAAAAACGGGATTCATATTATTGACCTGTACAAAACCATAGAAAGTCTGGAAAAAGCTGCTTACGCAATGAAAAACATTGTTAGAAGTGGAAGAAAAGTGATGTTTGTAGCTACCAAAAAACAA
>JAOUKG010000328.1 GCA_029882725.1 Cyclobacteriaceae bacterium | reverse complement strand
CTTTTCATTTCACCAAAAGAATCAATTTCAATTGAAAATCCATCAAGTGCCTTATGAACTTTTGGTTTTTCTGTTTTATTTTTTGACATGAATCTATGATTTTATTGGTAATTGATTTAACGCATAATCTATTCTTTCGGAAGCTTCACTGCCACCGAGAAAAGAAATTACCTCCATCAAATCCGGACCTCCCCCCTGCCCGGACAGAGACACTCTAAGTGCTTGCATTACTTTTCCGATGGGCATTTGAAACTCTCCCAGTATTTCTTCTAACGAATTTTTAGCTTGTTCGGGTGAAATATTCTCATTTTCTTTTAGGGCTTCAGCATACTTCTGAAAAGGGTTAATAATTTCTGCTGACCATTTTTTATTCACCACCTGAGGGTCAAACTCAGTAGGTTTATTAAAAAGGTAGGGTGCATTATCTATCATTTCATGTATAAAAGTAACTCTCTCTTTCATTAAATTGATGACCTGCAGTGCTCTTTGTTCATTCAGTTCAACATTGCGGCTAGCAGCAATTTTCATTACCTCATCCACCAATTCACTATTTTCTTTTTTTCTAAGATAATGCTGATTAAACCATTTAGCTTTATCGATATCAAAACGTGCTCCTCCTTTAATAATTCTTTCCAAAGAAAAGATTTCTGCCAACTCATCGATAGTAAACAATTCTTGTTCGGTGCCAGGATTCCAACCTAATAAAGACAGAAAATTCACAACACTTTCGGGGAAATACCCTTCTTCCCTGAATCCTTTATACGTTTCCTGATCTTCATCAACATACTCTAAAGGAAATACAGGAATTCCTTGTTTTTTACCATCTCTTTTACTCAATTTTCCTTTTCCATCAGGTTTTAGAATAAGTGGCAAATGTGCAAAAGACGGCATGGTACTTTCCCAACCAAAAGATTGGTAAAGATAAACATGTAATGGAGCTGATGGTAACCATTCCTCACCTCTTATAACATGCGTAATTTCCATTAAATGGTCATCAACTATATTGGCAAGATGATACGTAGGCATCCCGTCTGATTTAATAAGGACTTTGTCATCCAGCGTTGAAGAGTGGACAAGTACAGTTCCCCTGATTAGGTCAACAAATCTTATATCTTCTTTGGCTGGCATTTTAATACGAATAACAAAAGGCACTTTGTTTTCGATAAGTTCGTCTACTTGATCTTGAGAAAGAGAAAGAGAGTTTTTCATTCTATGACGCATAACCGCATTGTATTGTGGTTGCACAACACCTGCTTCGGTCATTTTCACTTTCATTTCTTCAATTTCTTCGGGAGTATCAAAAGCAATATAGGCCTTCCCGTCATCAACAAGTTGCCATGCATATTTAGCATAAGTATCTTTTCGATCAGATTGCCTGTATGGACCAAATGGTCCTCCCACCTCAGGACTTTCATCCGGGTTTAGCCCCAGCCATGCCAAGGATTTCATTATGTAATCTTCAGCACCCTGAACCAAACGAGCTTGATCTGTATCTTCTATTCTAAGAATAAAATCACCTTTATGTTTTTTTGCAAAAAGGTAATTATATAATGCTGTGCGTACTCCACCAATGTGAAGGGGCCCGGTAGGGCTTGGGGCAAATCGTACTCTTACTTTCGTCACTGTATTTAAATTTTTGGAGTGCAAAGATAAGAAAATTGTGTGTCAATTATTAATCACGTAGTAAAGGGTTTGCCTTGTGGTTTTAAGCTTTCTTCTAAAATTGATATGTGTAATAGCAAGATTTAGAATCATTGCCACCATAGCCCCAAAACCTAAAAACACATCCAATTGTAAAAACCACAGAAATAATGCAAAAAACAGGGTGCTCAATGACCAAAAAACAACAAACATCCTTGATGAAAACTGAAGAGTATATTTAAGAAAAATAATACATCCCGAACTTGTAGTTTCTATTTTACCTTGAACCTGAGGCATGAAATTTTCCGGACGTGAAATAATTCTTGTAATATCAAAAGCATTTTCTTTAATACTACCTGTAAATAAATATCCCTCTTTGGCAAGACCAATTCTCTTCCCTGGAAGAATCACTTTATGTAAATTCTCTTTAATTTTATCTGCCGAATGAGCAGAAACCACCGTTTCTCTTACAATAGGTAAAATCATTTTACTGCAATACAGGATATTTCAATATTTACCCCTTTAGGTAATCCTCTTACTTCAACTGTTTCTCTTGCAGGAGGGTTAAGAGTAAAATACTTTCCGTATTCTTCATTGATAGAAGAAAAATCCCCCATATCAATCACAAAAATGGAACATTTTACCACATCGCTGAAATCCATGCCTGCTTCATTCAAAATAGCACCTAAATTTTTCATCACCTGATTCGTTTCCAACCGGATACCTCCGTTTTCCAATTCCCCTGTTGCTGGAATAATAGGTATTTGCCCCGAAACATAAAGGGTATTACCTGCTTTTACACTTTGACTGTAAGGCCCAATAGGAGCCGGTGCATTTTTAGTATTGATTATCTGATTTGACATACTTGAGTAGTAATTTTTTATATTTACAAAATTAACAACAAGATATGAATGTTCTGATTATTGGCAATCCTGAAAGCGAGGAAAGATTTATAAAAAAGTTTGGGGAAACACATCAAATTGAAAGATGTGAAAGTTTAGAGGACGAGTTTGACTTCAACCCTGATATTGTTTTTTGGTTTAATATGGAAGAAAATAAGGAATATTTAACTGATCTTGATGAATTGGAATGTCCCATTTTCGTGAATATTCCATTTTACACACTAAAAGAATTAGTTTCAGTTTATGGTCCAGTAAGAAATCTGATAATTGGGTTTTGTGGTATCTCCTCGCTCTTTGAAAGGGAAATTCTTGAGGTGAGTTTACTTTCCAAAGAGCAAAATGCCGAAGCTATTTCAATCTTAGAGGAATTAGGTTCTCAATTTGAAATTGTTGAAGACCGAATAGGAATGGTAACACCCCGAACCCTGTTTATGATTATTAATGAAGCCTATTTTTCGTTAATGGAAGGAGTAGCCAGCAAAGAGGACATTGATAAATCAATGAAATTAGGAACCAATTACCCTTATGGGCCTTTTGAATGGGCAGACATGATAGGGATAAATCATATATATGAGACATTAGAAGCCATTCACTATCACACAGGCGATCCTCGCTATCGTGTTTGTGAATGGCTAAAAAATGAATATTTAAATAATTTTATTGAGCAACACGAGTAGAATAAAGAATTTTCAATCTCACATCCTGGTTGCTAAAATATACTTGATTCAGTGTACTTTGTCGTCGAACATCCTTTATAATTACCCTTGGCAAATCATTTCCAGATTCAATAATTGACTGAATGTACAGGGATAAATCGCCCTGATAGGTTTTTGTTGAATCAGAATAATCCAAGGTAACAGGGTAAATTTGAGTAGATGTATTTATTTTTGAGCTTTCCAATGAATCAGAAGACATTCCACGGAACACTTTTCTTCTTAAACCTGACCTATTTACAAACAACTCATTTGATGCATTTGTCAAATACAACTCAAAGTAATCGGGAATACTATTACTATTTATTGATTGCACATTACTAATTTCAAAAATGGCACTTGTAACTACTATACTATTTAGTGTGTCATAAAATCCCTTTAAAGGCTGAAAGTCAAACACAGCATTAACACCTGTTGAATTTTGCACATACACATAATTATCAGGTGCAACAAATGAAGTTTTGTAATTAGTCAACCCTTCCAATGGTGTGCCTAATCTATCTGACACCACACTATTAGGTTCAATCGTATTATGTTGAATGTTGCTATTGGAAACAGTGATTACTTTGGATACAGTATCGCCAGCTGAAGAAAAATAAAAGCTTAAATTCAGCGCATTAAAACCACCATTAAAACTTACAACACCACCATTAGCTGGATCAGGAGAAATTTTTAACCCTGGGAAAACACTTCTAATAATGCTATCACTAGCATTATTAGTAGTCGGCCTTTCCACAGAAGCTAAACCCCTAATGAGTTCGGTTCCAAAAACATCACTGAAGGGGACTTTCAATGTGTCCTGATCTCCATTGGCCAATTGAGTATTTAAATTTAAACTAACCGTACTAATTAATCTATCCGTACTAAGCTCAGTAAACGTGTAGGCATTCTTCTTTTGCTCATACGTGTAGGGCTCGGTTAACATATAAAAATTCAATTTATGTTGGCTTGTAAGGCTTTGCCCATACATATGATCGTAGTAAAGAGTCAAAACCGTAGAATCTATATTATCACTTGAATTTACAATAGGATAAATTCCTCCAGAGCTTACCATGTCCATGTAGGAATGGGCAGTTACAACCCCAAAATTAGGGTCATTATATTGCCCAACCAGAAGTTTCCCTGAAGATAAATCGTACAACGAATCGTTCAAAATCATATAAGACTCCGGAACATATTCGTAATATTTAGTTTGTAATAAAGGATTGTCGGGGGGGAAACCAACTGTCATGTCAAACCGTTCACAACTACCTATC
>JAOUKG010000327.1 GCA_029882725.1 Cyclobacteriaceae bacterium | reverse complement strand
TTTCTTATACCCCTTGAGTTCCTCCGTAAGCGTACTCACCGACTCTTCCCAACGGGACTTTTTATCCAGTAAATTTCTTTCTTCCTGCTGTATTTTTTGATACTCCACTGCTGAAAGAACGGATGAAAAGGCCTCGTTGATGTCTCGTATATTAACTTTTTTCAGGTCTTTTATCAGGTTATCTTCTTGTTGTATTTTTTCTTTGTCAGCTACCGAGCACTTCTCTTTTTTATCCAACAATTGTTCACCATTATAAATGGAAGCCTGCTTTATACTTCGAAAATCTTCCCTTATTTTTCCCGCCTCATTTCTAATGTCCTTGCCCGTATATAAGTTGTTACGCTTTTCCCTTAAACTGATAATTTCTTTCTTCAATGAAAGTAACTCATCGATATTGACTTTAGCCGTTTCAAAATACTCTTCCAACCTGAGCGTTCTTTCAAACTCTTCCAACATTTCCAGTTCACCTTGTAAACCTTCAATTACAGAATCGATATCCGTTTCTTTTAAATCTATCTTTAGGCTTTTTTCAAAGGAATGAATCTCAATGGTATGACTATTTATTTCATTTTTATATTCCTGAATCAGATCTGACTTTTCCTTTAAATCGAATTGTAACCGCTCCAATTGTTGTGCTATACCTACTTTCAGGCCTTTTAATTTGTCTAATCTCAACTTATGTTCCTCAATAACAGTATCGAGGTTTCCCGATTTGGCCGGAGCATGAATAGAATAGGGGTGTTCTGTAGAACCACACAGAAAACAAGGCTCACCAGCCTGGAGATTTTCACGATCTAATTCATATTTAGAAATCAATAAATCTTTAATTTTCTGATCTTCCAACTGTCTTAGGGCAATTTCTGTGACCTCCACCTCTGCTTGTGTTTTTTCAAGTGTTTTAGGTAGTTTTTTGGATTCTTCGAATAATGTTTCCTTAATTTTTTCTTGTTTTAGGAGCTTTTCTTCAAACTGAGCAATAATTTGAATCTCTTTTTTAAGACTTGAAATTCTCTCAATGTCTATCACCTTGGTTTTCTTTAGATTATCAATAGAAAACAGGTCTTGACCCTTATGTTTATTTTTTAAGGTGGATACCCTTTCCATGAAAATGGAACGAGCATTATTAAAAATATCCAAATCTTCAGAAGTAAGCTCCGCTCCTATTTTAAGAGGAATGACTGTCAGGTTTTTTTCGGTGCTTTTCCAAACTTCTTTGTATCTGGCGGCCATTAACTTCATATTTTCGTCCATCTCCATCACCAGAAGTTCCAGCTTCTCAAGCTCAGCCAAAGCCTCCATATCACTCACTTTCTTGTTTACAAACTTCTGAATTTTCAGGAGATGGGCTTCCCCTTTTTGTTCAAGTTCTTTTTTCTGCCTTTCGAGGTTTTCAACCTCTTTTTGAAGCGTTTGCAAGTGTTTATTCAGGTCTCTTAATTCGTTGAGTTTTTGCTCAAAGGGAATTAATGATTCGTGTTTTTTTATTCTCTCCCCGTATACACTTTTAAAAATTTCTATCTTTTTATTATTTTCTTCCTGAAGTGCATTGATTTCACCTATGCGTTTTAACAAGGCATTGATTTTATCCTTGATTTCAATTTGCTTTTGAATATTCCGGTACTGTTTATCTAAAACTGCAAATTCTTTTTCCCGTTCTTTTAAATCTGCTTCCAGCTTTATCCTTTCTTCTTCGGGTTTAATTTCCTGATGTACACGACCGATATTTTCCTTCAAAGAGGCCAGTTGCTGCCCCTTTTCCCTGAATTTTTCGAAAGCTCTCTTTCCCAACAGTCTATAAATACCTGTTCCTGTTATCTTTTCAAGTAATTGTCCCCTATCATCTTTATTCGAGCGCAGAAAACGCGCAAATTCACCCTGAGCGAGCATCATGGATTTGATAAACTGATCAAAATTAAGGCCTATGATCTCCTCATTTTTTGCGGGCACCTCGCTTTTCTTTAAATCCATTACCACCTGGCCGCTATCTGCCAATTCCATGTGGTAATCATTCAGGTTATTGTTCCTGTTGAAGGCAATAGACCACTTGGAAAAATACAATGCTCCCTTGCACTCGTATTCCACCCCTGCAATGGCATCTCGCGTACCTCGTGTGATTAAAGCGCCTGTATTTTCAATGAAAGATCTGCTCACATTTTTCCCAAAACGAGGTACTGTATTGTACAAAGCCAGGCATATTGCATCAAGAATTGTACTTTTACCTATTCCAGTAGGTCCTGTAATGGCAAATAAACCTGCCGTGGATAATGGAGGAACAGTGAAATCAATTTCATGTACCCCCTTTAAGGAATTGAGGTTTTTAATATATACTTTTCTGATTTTCATTTCCTCTTACCCTTCGTTTTGCTGAATTTCCTGCAATATCTCATTGAATGCCTCTTCCAATAAGTTTCTGGCCTTTTCATCAAAAGATTCCGCATCCAACTTTCGATGAAATACTTCCTGAGGATTAAGATCTTCTATGCCTGAATTACTTTCGAAAATTTGAGCAGTGCCCTCCATCCGTGAATTAAAAGCATACCTGTATTTAATGATCCGGGCCTTTTCAGGTTTAAAAGATTCTACCAGTTGTTCCAGCATTACAGGTTTTTCAATACTGTACTCCTCTTCAATCATGTGTAATTCTATAAGTGTATCGGTATCAAAATTTTCCTCCAATCGTTTATAGAGGGCTTTTTCAATGTGCTCATAGGTTCCTTTAATTTGCAGGAGATGCACAAAACGCGGAATTTCCATTTCTGTAAATTCAAATTCACTTCCCTCCCATTCCAGGATTATGATTCTTTTTCTATCGTTGGTTTCGCTAAATGACAAAGGCAGGGGAGATCCACTATAAACCACCCTGTTATCTCCTGAAACATTTTGAGGTTTATGAATATGCCCAAGGGCCACATAACTATAACCGGAATTAAATTCAGCGACATCAAATCCGGCCAGGTTTCCCACCTGAATTTCCCTCTCACTCTCTGAAATTGAGGCTCCCTGTACATATAAGTGTCCCATGGCAATTACAGGAACCTTAGGGTACACCTTTTGTGATAATTCCAGCGTAGCATCGAATACATTTTTTATACCTTCCCTAATCTGCTGCAAACGATCTGCCTCCGTTTCATTTATTGAAAACGAACGTATATCGGCATCCCTGAGAAAAGGGATTGCGGCTATGACCAGAAAGGGATTTTGTGCCTGATTTTGTAAAGGGATCAATACATCTTCTTTTTTTACAGGAAAATTACCTACCACATTAATGTTCAGGTATTTCAGGATTTCATCTGTGGCATTGAGCATAGAAGGGCTATCGTGATTCCCCCCTGTAATAACGACTTTACAGTTGAGTGTGCAAAGAGTTCCCAGAAAGGAATAATAAAGGCTTCTGGCTTCGTTGGTTGGGTTAGCCTGATCAAACACATCGCCCGATACAAGTAACAGATCAATTTTTTCCTCCTTCACCACCTGCGCAAGCCAATCGAAAAATTGCCTATGCACACCCAGCATATCATAATCGTGTAATTTCTTACCAATATGCCAGTCGGCGGTGTGCAATATTTTGTATTTCATGGGCTAAAAATGGGGAATGAAAATGACAAATGCTGACAAAAAAATAAAAACTTGCCGAGGACTTGTAAAAATAGTGTTGGGGTAATTGTTTGAATAGAGATTTGGAATGAGTTTACGGATTATGAGAGAAATATAGAGATTAACGATTGATACAAATTTCTTTTAAGTTCTAAAAAATTTAATTAATCCCCTCAAGTCCCAGTTCAGGCCATGGAGGGACCGGACGGACGTCCGGACCAACAACACAGAATAACTCTCAGCATTTTAAAAAACTCAAGAAATACCAAACCCAGTATTGTTGCACCAAAATTCACAAGTTTCGAATTTGTGAATCGTATTTTACACTCCATCAACCCACCTACGTTTCATTCCGGACCAGACGGACGTCCGGACCAACAACACAGAATAACTCTCAGTATTTAAAAAACTCAAGAAATACCAAATCCGGTATTGTTGCACTAAAAATCACAAGTTTCAAATTTGTGAATCGCACTATATACACCATCACCCCACCTACGTTACATTTTGGACCAGACGGACGTCCGGACCAACAGCATAGAATGACTCTCAGCATTTTAAAACTCAAGAAAATAAATGAAGTAAAATCTAACCCAATGCTTGTTTCAAATCTTCCAATAAGTCTTCAGCGTCTTCTATTCCCACACTTAGTCGTACCAGATTATCTGTAATACCTAAAATATCACGTTTTTCCTTCGGTACACTTCCGTGGGTCATACTTACCGGATGATTACATAAACTTTCCACACCACCCAATGATTCTGCTATGGTAAAGAGCTTGAATTTTTCCATAATACTGAATGCGTCTTGTTTATCGCCTTTCACCGTAAAGGATATCATGCCACCAAATCCACTCATTTGACTTTTTGCCACATCATGACCGGGATGCGATTCAAAACCAGGCCAGTACACCTTGTCTACCTTGG
>JAOUKG010000326.1 GCA_029882725.1 Cyclobacteriaceae bacterium | reverse complement strand
CCTGAGATAATTATAGCATCACCGGGTTCAATTAATTGGGCTTCCATGTTGCAATTAGGATGAACTTCGCCAATTCCTGTAGTATTTATAAATATTTGGTCTCCTTTTCCCTTTTCTACAACTTTGGTATCACCAGTGATAATCTGTACGCCAGCCTGTTCTGCTGCGGTTTTAATCCCTAATAATATTTCCCAAAAATAATCAACAGAGAGACCTTCCTCTATTATAAATGCGGTGGATATATATTTGGGAATCGCACCACACATGGCCAGGTCATTTACCGTACCATTTACAGCTAATTCCCCAATATTACCTCCCGGGAAAAATATAGGAGAAACTACAAATGAGTCTGTAGTAATAGCTGTTTTTCCATTGATATTGATAACGGCTCCATCATCATGTGTGTCCAGAAATGGATTGGCAAAAAGGGAAAATACTCCTTCTTCCAAAAGTCGGTGAGTGAGCAATCCTCCTGAACCGTGGCCCAGTGTAATTTTTGAAAATCCTGTTTCGGGTGCAGGACAATGAAGACTTAGATGTAGTTGAGGTTCAAGCATGGCTGGTATATTTTAAAGTAGCGAAATGATAATAGGCCGCACAGGCTCCTTCAGAAGATACCATAGGTGCTCCTAATGGATTTTCAGGTTTACATACTTTTTCGAAAAGCGGACAATCAATAGGCTTCAGCTTTCCCTTCAATACTTCCCCTGACCTGCATTCAGTTGGGGGAGGTGTTGCCCGCTTTTTAAAATCAAACTTTATACTGGCATCAAACCACCTGTACTTATTTTTAATTTTATAACCACTATTGGGTATTACACCTATTCCCCTCCATTCACGGTCTGAAATTTCAAAAACCTTTGAAATAGCGGATTTAGCATGAACATTCCCTTCTGGTTTTACCACCCTTCTGTATTGATTGGTCACTGAAGGATCCTTTGCTTCAAGTTGTTTTACCAACTGTTCAATCCCTTTAAGTAAATCCACAGGTTCAAAACCAGTAACAACAATGGGAACATTGTATTTTTTTGCCAAAGGTTCGTACTCATCGGTTCCCATTACAGTACAAACATGTCCTGCGGCAAGAAAACCATCTATTTTATTTTCTTCATCATTAAGTATCGCTTCCATAGCCGGAGGCACTAAAACATGACTGGCAAGAATGGAGTAATTACCCACGCCCAACAATTCTGCCTGAAGTACCGAAAGCGCATTTGCGGGAGCTGTAGTTTCAAACCCCACAGCAAAGAATACAACTTCCACATCAGGATTAAGACGAGCATATTTTACAGCATCCAGGGGAGAGTAAACAATTTTAACAGAGGCTCCTTCAGATTGGGCACTCAATAAACTCTTTTCACTTCCAGGCACCCTGATCATATCTCCAAAAGAAAAAAGCACTACTCCTGGAGTGTGAGCAAGCTCTATAGCCTGATCAATAAGTGATATGGGAGTTACACAAACAGGACAGCCAGGGCCATGAACCATTGTAATGGTTGGAGGCAAAAGATCTATAATTCCATTCTTTACGAGGCTGTGTGTCTGACCTCCACATATTTCCATGATATGGTAATTTCCCTTTACCCTTTCATAGAGTCTTTCTATAATCTTTTTTACAATTTCACCGTTTCTGTATTCATCGAGATATTTCATAACAAAACAATTATGACCATTTCAATTCTTCGTTTAAATCTCCCGTTTCCTTAAGAATATCGAAAACCTTTTGGGCCTCATCTTCATCAATGGTACTTAAGGCAGAACCAACATGTACCAATACATAATGATTAATTTCTGCTTCTGGTACCAAAGCCAGATTTACATCTTTTATTATTCCTCCAAAAGATACCTTTCCGCTCCGCAACAGAGGGTCTTCTCCTTGATTAATTGATACTACTTTTCCTGGAATGGCTAAACACATATCATTTAGGTTTTAAGGATATCGAAATGTTTTCCTGAAGAATTTAAATTTTCAAAAAGACCTTTTTTCATGTCTCCTATATGGCTGTAAATGAGTTGTCCATAACTCACAGACTCGTCATTTGGAGATAGATTTTTATGAAAAAACAATTCAAATTGTGGCTTGAGAACTATTTTCAACAAATCTGTTAAAAGACTGTTTTGAAATACTCCTCCACTAAAAGCAATACGGGTATGACCATATAACATAGCCATTTTCTTAATATACCCAACCAACCAAAGATGAAACTCATAGGAGAGTTGTTGGTATAAATTATGATTATTTGAATAGGATATCAATTGTTCTAAAAAGTCAGGAAATCCGGCTATAGAATTTGTTAACCTGCTTGTAACGGCACCGTGTTTTAAAGCATAATTTTCTGCGAGTGACTGTAGGTAAAGAGCTGCCTCACCTTCGTACGTATTATCCCCTTTAAAACCTAATATAGCAGCAATTCCATCGAATACCCTACCCATACTAGAGGTTTTTAAATTGTGCCTACTTTTCAATAAATTTGAATAAAAACCAATTTCACGTTTTGTTAAACTTTTTAACAGGGCGTTTTCATTTATTTTTAAATCATTGCAAAAAGTGTATAATAGGGACAATGCGGGCAATAAAGGCTCTTTTGAAAATTTATCCTGAAGAATATGTGAAAACTGCGGAAACTGATCAATATGCTCAAGGTCAAAATCATCGTAAGTAAAAAACTCTCCTCCCCATATACTACTATCGTAACCAAGGCCGGTGCCATCCCATACTACACCCATCAATGGCGTTTCGGTATGTATTAAATTGTTCTCTGCCAGAACGGCCATAAAATGTGCCTCATGGTGTTGCACCTTTAGTAATGGGAGATCCTTTTCCAAAGCTTTTCTTTCACCCAACATCGATGAATAATATCCGGGATGCATATCGATTAGGATTTCATTCGCTTCAAACTGAACCAAACTCGTAAAACTATCAAGTACCTTATTGTAATTTAATTCTGTATCAAAAGAACCCATATCTCCCAGATATTGCGATACATAAATAGTATTGTGATGACTTAATGCAAATGTACTTTTCATGTCTGCTCCCATAGCCAATTTACCTGATTCAATGTCGTTATTTTCGAGGTAGGGAAAGGATGGTGCTAATCCACGTGACCTTCTTAATATATGCTTATCACCCAAAAGGCTGCTGTAAACAACAACTGAATCATCTTGTGGAATATAAATTTCCCGGTTATTAGTTACTATATAATCTGCTATTCCGGTTAACATTTTAAATGCTTCCTCTTCCTGATAAATAAGAGGTGAATTACTGATATTGGCACTCGTAGCTATTAAAGGACTTCCAAATTTATCTATGATCAGTTGAAACAATGGCGTATATGGCAACATCACACCTATATTGTTTAATCCCGGTGCTATTTCATTTATGGCCAATTTGTTTCTTTGATTGTGCCTAACCAAAACAATTGGAGCAGATTTACTGAGAAGTTCTTCCCTCTCTCTCCGTTTTATCAGTGTATCATTTGTAATTGACTCTATATCAGGAAACATTACGGCAAAGGGTTTTGCTGGCCTGTTTTTTCTTTTTCTGAGTTCTTTGACCACTTTAGGATTCTGTGCATCACAAAGTAAGAGATATCCACCTATACCTTTCACGGCAACAATTTTTCCTGACTTCAGAAGTTTGGCGGTTTCTTCCGGAATCTTTTGCTGATCATCCAGGGGTTTGGATTTCTTGTTTAAGTCGGTAAGTTGCATTTTAATTCCACAATCAGGACAGCTTTGTGTTTGGGAAAAATAACGGCGGTCTGTTGCTGTGTTATATTCAACTTTACATGAATTACACATTTCAAAATCTCTCATACTGGTACGCTCTCTATCATAAGGCACACCCGCCATTATAGAATATCTTGGGCCACACGAAGTACACGTAATAAAACCATATTGAAATCTTGGATTATCTGAGCTATTCAACTCTTCCCTGCATTCATCACAAAGAGCTAAATCAGGGGTAATTATGAGGTTGGCCGGCCCCTCTTCATTACTTTGATGGATAGTAAACTCCTTGTATAATTTATGTGGAGCCTCTTTTATATCGAAAGAAGTAACTATTGAAAAAGGCGGTATTTTTTCAAGCAGAAGACTGGTAATCTCCTTGGCTTCCTTGTAATTCCGGCAATTGAACTCTATATGTACTCCATCAGTGCCATTTAATATATAACCATTTAAACTGTTTTTTCTTGCGAAACGATATACATAGGGGCGAAATCCTACCCCCTGAACCATTCCTCTAATGTGTAGATGCCAGGTTTTCATTTTTTTTTAATTTTTCATTCATAATTTGATCTATCCAGGTTATCCAGGATTCCAGACCTCCCTTTTCCGTAGCACAGATCTCTTGTAATTCAAGTTGTTTGTTTACACGCAATGCATATTCACGCGCCTTGTTCATATCGAAAGAAACATAGGGTAACAGATCAGTTTTATTTATAAGGCAGAGTTGTGAACTCTGAAACATGACAGGATATTTTAAAGGCTTATCTTCTCCTTCTGTTACACTTATAATTACAGTC
>JAOUKG010000325.1 GCA_029882725.1 Cyclobacteriaceae bacterium | reverse complement strand
TCCAATAATGCACTATTTGATCCCCCTTCCTCCGGGTAAATAATCCATCCACCGTTGGGTTCATCATAATAATATAAAGAAGGGTAAATTGATTGAGGACTACTTCCTGAAAAATTACCTGTAATTGGAATACTGGTTTGCCAATCGGCAACGGAAATTCCTGAGACGGGTGTACTTAAATATCGCCAAATTGCCCCTTTATTTGAAAGATACCTTTGAGCATTTACAATACCTAAAATCTGGCCATTCCCCTCAAGGGATTTAACGGAAGTTGTATGAGTTGAATTGGATACTAAGGTCAAATTTCCCTGAGCATGCAGATTTCCATTTTTAATTTTAATAGCATTTGTAACCTCCAACGGACTTTCAATGAAAACATTTCCAGACAAGGTATTCAAATCAAAATTTTTCAAACTTTTACCCGCCGCATCAAAACGTAGATACGAGGATGCTGAAGATCTTGAGTTATATATAATTGAACCACCGTTAACATTTAAAATTAAATTTGAATTCCCTGAATTGAACTCTCCAAAATCCTTTATTTCCAAAGTACCATTACCTATCAAAAGTTTACTGCCGTTTCCTCCTATAACTCCTCCGCCATTCAATGTGCCAATATTTATTTTGGGTGCCGGATTACCGGAATTGAGTTGTACCTGTGCATTCGGTAGAATATCCAGTTTATATAAATTCAATAAACCGGAGTAATTTATAGTACTGTTTAACCCTTTAATTGACAGGCCTACTAAATTATCATTGGAAGGAAACAAGGTAGAGCCTTGGTTTGTCATATTTCCATACAACTCAATTGTGGAACTATTTGCAGATTTTCCTTTTATTCCCGCACCATCTAAAATGGAAATATCACCCCCAACAATTGCCTTATTACCATTTAATGTTTTTAAACCTGTACCTGATACGATGAGATTTCCATAAGATCTGGCTGGTATCTGGGTCACAGCAGAGAAATTTATGGTTGACCCGGAAAATACTGAATCTAATTTTATATTAAAATCACTATTCAAATTAAGAATAGCCCCATTATGAACATCAATTAAAACATCAATGGGTTGATTTACATCAAATGTCACATTCTGATCCACTATTACTTTTGTAATCAGTCCACTTACATTCCAATTTGATGACAAATCAAAATTACTCCTGTTTTTTAAAACGAAATATTGACCATTATAAGTAAAATCAGTAGGACTTACCCCCGATCCATCGGCATTGGTTCCCCAACTTGAAATGGCATTAATAAAACCACTCGCTTTTGAATAAAAAACAGAAGGTGATGTAGTATTAATAGTTACTACTGAAGACAGGCCTGATTCATTTCCGGAGAAGTCAACCGCAGACACAGCAACTTCATAACTACTTGAGGGTTCCAAATTTGATGTATAATAAGAAATGGTTGTTGAAGAATCTGTTAAAACTCCATCAATATATATATAATATTTACTCACTTTTGAATCATCGGTAGAGGCTAACCAGGAAAGGCCAACATTTGTATAGGTAGTTGTGATTACCTCTAAACCCTGAGGTACCGTAGGACTAATATTATCTTCTAAAGTAGTGGCACTTGCAGAATTTGAAAATCCTGAAGTACCATTATTATTAACGGCTCTAACCTTATAAAAATACTTTGTTGAAGGTATTAAATTCAAATCAGAGAAAGTTGGAACCCCGGAATTACCAATTAATTGATAGTTGGAATTATCTATAGACCGATGCACCTCATAATTAACAAATTTCTGATTTACCTTATTTTGCACCTCAGAGAAAATATAAGCGTGACCGGCATCATTCAAATGAATTCCATCACCTGCACTATACATTGTTTTTATCGATAAATTGGTGAAATTGGTTAGTTCTTCATATATATCTATCACATTATCTGAAAAGTAATTTAATAATGAATCCCTTTCAACCTGCAATAAAAGTCTTTTAGCGGCATCCGTATTTCTGGGTTGTGTGGAAGTTACCAATAAATAAATTCCTGCTGCATCCGTTTTCGCTTTGATCTCCCTGTAATGGTTCATTGTTGTTTGCGCATCTATATTTTCCTGCACGTTATTGGAAGGAAGATTAATAATTATCAGATCAGGCCTTAAACTAACTGCTTTTGTAATATTTCTGGTTATATCGGGTGCAGGAGAACTTCCATCCGGGCGAACATCTTCGGTAGTAAAACCACCCATAGCGAGATTCGTAACTGAGGAATTGGTTGATCGGGAACCCAGCCAGGATTCAAATTGCCCTGCCCAACTGGCACTATAAGTAGAGGCACCCACTCCTTCTGCTGTAGAGGAGCCTAAAATTACAACTGAGAAATCATCAGGCAATTTTCCATTATGATTCCATGTCAAATCTATTTCAGTTGAATTTATAGCGGAGGCCTGCAAGGAGGTTGGACTTGTAGGTGGCGAAAGAATTATAGGGTCACCGCTTCGCCAGGCACTATTAGGAATGGTCTTTTTATTACCAATATCAGCTCCTCTATACATCAGAGTAAGAGCCTGGCCACCCGTTTTTTCAAAGAATAATACCTGAACAGCATGAGGACCTGATGACAGGTAAGTAGTGGCATCTTTTTCTACAACACCATGAAGTCCATCATTATCAACTATTGTATTCCCATCTATTTTAAGTCTGCTACCATCGTCGGATGCCAGATAAAATCTGTAATTATCGGCTGTATTTATATACAGATAACCATCAAATTTCATATTGAAATAATCCTCCTGGGTGCGGGGATCCAAGGTAATATTATCCACATAACCTGTAAATTCAGGATTGGAAAAGTCTATCTCATCAAGATCATCCCAGGCACCTGTGGAATGCTCATAGCGCAATCCTGTAGTAACGGTACTTATAACAACCTGATTACTTGCCACAGATTCATTATCAGCAAAATCAACAGCTTTGATTGTAAAATTATAAGTAAAATTGGCCAAAATACCCGTAACGGTATAGGAATTGAATTCTGAACCTATTTTTATTATTGTTGAACCATATTGCAGGTGATATTCTTTGATTCCGGTATTGTCAGTGGCTCCTTCCCACCTCAAATCAACTTGAGTGAGATCGTAATTTACCATAGAAAGAGTGGGAGCTGTAGGAGCTACGGTATCGTTTCCCGTTGAAAAAGAAACATTTCCCGAATAGGGAGATACTGCCGAATTTCCAACGGCACGCATAGTATAATAGTATGTAGTTGTTGAAGTCAATCCGGAATCCTGAATACTTACCTGATCCTCGTTAGTCAACGCGACAAAATCATAGGGTCCAACAGGATTTGTAGATCGATAAATTTCAAATCCTGTTTCATTTAAAGAGTTGTCTCTCCAATATATTTGAACTTTACCATCACCTAAATCTTTTAAGGATAAAATATCGGGAGCATTAATAGTTTGAGGTGCGTTCACTGTCACTGTTACAGGCTGTGATTCCAAACTGGAACAACCTCCAAAAGTTGTGTTTTGCACAGAATAATTTCCCGAAGAATTTACGACAATAGAGAAAACAGAATCCGGAATGTTGAGTTTTGTTGAGTTATTAAACCAATTATAATATAATTTACTTCCAAAATCAGTTTTTAACTCAACACTGTCCTTTCCGTTTATATCAGGAATGTGTCTACTTCCTACAGATGTAATAACAGGTGTTACGGGGTTGCTTTCGGTAATTTTTACAGGGGCAGACCATTCATTCCAATCACTTTCAGAGGGATTCGGAACTCTGCTAAACCGCCCCCGATAAATCCCAGGCTCGGTAGCAAAATAAATGGATTTGGTCTCACCAGTCAATATCACTCCATCCTTTTCCCATTGATATGCATCTATATCATATACATTATTAGCAGGTGTTCCCCCTCCTGTAACATACCTGTTATTGTGAGGCATTCCCAGTTTTACACCTTTATTATTGGTAGAACACAAAGTAGAATCCCCGTAATAAACAAGTAAGTTATTACGCCTGTTTTCCAAAAACCAGGTAAAAAAATCAGGTTCAGCATAAGCTGTATTCCATGTCCCATGGCCAAGATTAGGATATAAAGTATATCGAACAGATCCACCCAATTCTTCAAACCATTTTTTTAAATTCTGAGTCATATTAGGACTGGGATTTGAGTCTCGTCCACCTTGAAAAACCCATAATGGCACATTACTTATAGTGGTATCATTTCTGACCTTAGTGTCACTGTTTGAAGGCGACATCAACGCTGCGCAAGCAAATAAAGACGGGTCTCTTTTCAAAGCCGTGATAATATTTTCGGCACCAAGTGAAAGCCCATGAACATAAATTCTATTAAGGTCAATATTTATGGTTGGGTCATTTATCAATAAATAAACCAGCCTTAACACATCTTCAATTTGCCCTCCATTCCAATTATTTAAACATTGGGGGAAAAGCACAAAACCGGGAAAAGCTCTGGAATCCAAAGTAGGGTCATCGGGTAGTTTACCACCAGCTCTATTTACAGCATCCAAATGCGGTCTTCCACCGTGAATCAAATTATGGTCATTATTTAA
>JAOUKG010000324.1 GCA_029882725.1 Cyclobacteriaceae bacterium | reverse complement strand
CAGAAATAGCTTGAGATCCGGTTCATTTTGAAAACGTTCTACCTGACCAATACGATCTCTTGTTGAACCATCGAGATAGGCAAAATCGATATTCTTATTCTTTAAATAATCTTTAAATAACTGAAGGTGTTTCACAAATTGGCTGAAAATAAGGATTTTGTGTTTTTGTTGAATGGCATTTTCAATCATCTCACAAACATCATCCATTTTCCCGGAACCATATTGATAATCTGGATCAGTAAGAATTGGATTATTGGCAATTTGCCTCAATTTAGTAAGTCCCTGAAGCAGCATAAACTGATTTGCTTTCAAGGTGCCTTTTTCAATATGACCAAGAATTTCATTTCTGTATGCAGACTTCACCTCTTCATAAACCTCTTCCTGTTCGGGTGTCATGGTAGAGTAATATACATTTTCTACTTTTTCAGGCAATTCAGTAGCTACCTGAGATTTTTCCCTTCTCATAATAAAAGGTTTAATCATTGAGTAGAGACGCTGTGTTTTTTTCTCATCGCCCTTCTTTTCAATAGGGACAAGAAATTCATTTCTAAAATAAGATCTTGTTCCCAGGAGTCCGGGGTTTATAAAATCCATTTGCGACCAGAGGTCAAGTGTGCTGTTTTCCAATGGAGTACCAGTAAGAATTAAACGGTTATTTCCATGTAGCATTCTTACAGCTTTTGAAATAAAAGAAGAAGGATTTTTAATAGCCTGAGATTCATCAAGAATTACGTAATTAAACCTAAAGTCCTCCATTATTTCAGCATCTAATCTTACAATGCCGTAACTGGTAATAATTAGGTCGTAATTGGCAAAATATTCAATTGATTTATTCCTATTTGTTCCTGTATAACAGAAAACTTTAAGATTTGGGGTAAACTTTTGGGCTTCTTTTTCCCAATTATAAATTAAAGAAGTAGGTAAAACCAAAAGAGATGCCCCCTTTTTTCCCCGGTCTTTTTCGGACATAAGAAGACTAAGAGCCTGAACCGTTTTACCTAATCCCATATCATCGGCTAAACAACCACCAAAACGATATTCATTCAGGAAGTTAAGCCAATTATATCCTGCTTTCTGATAAGGTCTTAGTGTACCAACGAAAGAAGATGGCAATGAAATATCATCTATTTTTGAAAAATCCCTTAATTTTTTAAGTTTATCGCTAATATTTAGTTTGGCCAAATTACCCTTACTAAGCTCTTCCAAAAGAGCAATATGGTGTTTTCTTATTTTATCCTGATTGTCTGATTCGGGTTTTTCACTCAGTGCGAACAAATCACTGTATTCTGTAATCCAACTTTCTGGAATAACTGCTATTTCTCCATTAGGCAGGGTTATTTCAGGTTGCTTGGAGAGTATGTATTTTTTTAACTGGCTAAAGGAAATTCTATATTCCCCAAATTCAATTGTAGCTTCAATATCGAACCAATCGATACTTTCTGTAATCCTGATTTCAATTTTAGGCTTTCCAATAAAGTATTTTTTTCCTGTACTTTCAGATTGGAGTATCTCTATTTCCTCACTATCTATAAGGTCTTGGTTATTTTTAATCCATTCAAAAGCCACTGATTTACTCATAATTGCTTTTGCATGCCTTAACTGTAAACCTGAATGTGCCAGTTTTTTTAAAATCTTCTTTTCTAAACCTATTTCCCTGTTAATTCTATGAAAGGTGTAATCATTTTCATCTTTCATTAGTTTCACATTTACTTCTCCTATTTTATCGGCCTTAAAAACAAACCCTTCATAATCATAGTTGAGTTCAAAAATCAATTTTTCATCAGAAAGGTCTTGTTGATCGTCTCCATTTAAAAAAGACATTGTAGTAGCAGCTTGGAAGGCAGACAATTTCAGTATTGGTCTGGGTCTTGCCGAATGTGTTTCAATTTCAAACCCTTTGGCGTATACATCAAAAGATTCAATAAGAGGAGCTACAAATTTGGAGTAGTATGTATCCTCCATTTTTTTAGGAATAACAATAAATTTTTTATTGAGAAAGGGTCTGATTTTTTTTCCATCCACGTTTTTTTCAAAAGTGATCAATTTTCCATCGAGCACCATCCAGGCAGGGTAATCACAAATCAGGAAAGCTCCTTTGTACTGAAAATCCACTTTTTCTTTTTTGAATTTCATGGTTGGGAAATAGTGAGTATTGTCCTCATTTTTCCTAAAATGGAACAGGATAGTTGCCTTTTCATCCTGCACATCAAGTTTTTTCCAGGCAGGTTCACCATCTTTCCCCATTTCATAAACTTCTTTCCCGTACAATTGGGAGAGTATTTCAGATCTCTTCCTTTCCAAAAAAGCTTCAATTTGTTTTTGTAGAGGCAGATTTCCTTTTTCCTTATCATACACCTTCAAAAAGAATTCATCCGGTTTCATCAATTTTGTTGAGAATTTTCGAATAACAGCATTTTGCTGAATTTCATCCATCAATTTTATTAAAGAAAAGTCCTTTTCGTCAAGCCCTGAACTGAACTCCATTGCATTATGTGACGAAATATTTTGATGTTGAAAAGTTAATTTCCCCAGATTATCCAAATGAATTACAAAGGACTCAAACAAGTACCCTAAATATTCATGCTGGTATAAGGAATATACAATTTGAAACGGCTGAGCGGCTGAAACTTTCATTAATTTTTTCTCAGGAAACTTCAAATATAAATAATAATACCCTAATTTTTCTAATAAATATTTTCTTTTTATGCTGGTAAATTTTCCAGACTGGAATAGTGTGAAGCTATTATTGCCGGCCTAAATGAAACCGTAAATGCTATTATCAAAATGCATAATGCTGTATAGACAAAATCCATGACTTCCATACTTACCGGGTATTCACTTTGAACAGCAGTTTCCATACCCATAGACACCAATCCGAAACTTTGTTGTAAAGCACAAATTGCCCACCCTATGAATAATCCAATACTTGTTCCTGTTACAGCTATGATCATTCCTTCTTTTAAGAATATCTTTCTTACCATATTTTTGGTTGCCCCCATGCTATATAAAATAGCGATGTCTGCTTTTTTATCAATAGCCAACATGCTCAACACAAACAATATATTGATTGAGCCCACTCCCATAATCACTACCAAGGCAATAAATACGAACAACTTCTCCACCTTCAATAATTTATATAAATCGGCATGTTGTTCTTCGTTATTAAGCACATTGAAAGTTTCCCCTAACTGTTCAATTAAATTTTCCTTGAGCTTTTCAGAAGAATATCCGGGTAAAGGCTTTATTTCAAGAGAGGTTCTTTTATTATTGTAGCCCATCAATTCCTTGGCAAAACCTAGTGGCACAAAAATATAGTTTTCATCAAAATATTTTTGGATACTGAAAATGGCACCCGGCATAATAGCTTTTCTTGAATATATTTTAGAAGGGTCTATTGATCCCGAACGCATATCTTTAATATAATGAAATTGAATTGCAGTCATTTCATCACGCATATTTACAGAAAGAGAATTCGCTATTCCTCTTCCCATAATTGCATATTGAAGTTCATCTTCTGTAAATCGTAATTTACCCGCCACTATAGAATTGTCGATACGCCCCTCTTTCAACAAATCCTCGCTTACGCCTTTCATGGTAACTACCATTTCAGCTTCCTTATATTTTATATAAGCATAATCTTCAATCACTTCGGTAATTAAACCTACTCCTTCAACAGTTTTTAATTTATTTTGAAAGTTTTCATCATATTCGAATGATTTTCCCCTGACTAAAGAAACTTTAATCTCGGGATCGAAAGCAGTGTTTAATGACCGTAACAATCCTTCCAAACCATTAAATACTGACAATACTACTACAAGACTGGCACAACAAACTGCCACAATAATTACAGAGATAATTGTAAGTATATGAATGAAATTCTTTTTTTTCCCTGAGAAAAAATAACGCCTGGCAATAAATGAAGATAAATTCACAACTAATTATTATCGTTTTCGGCAGGGGGAATGTTTAGATTTTTTAAAATATCTTCCAATCTGGAAGCCTTTTCCTCCACCTCATCTTTATAGAAAATAATTTCAGGCACAATTCGCAGTTGTTTTCCAACACTTTTTCCAAGAAGATTCCTTATCTCATTTTTTCTTTCATTGATTCTTTCAAATAGGTGCTCTTTTTCCTGTACCATCATAAAACTGAGATAAATTTTGGCAACACTTAAATCAGGGCTTACCTTCACATCCATGACAGTAATCAATTTATTTTCCAGAATTCCACGTTTATCTTGTTGAAAAATTTCACTCAACTCCTTAAGAAGAAGTCTGGCAACCTTTTTTTGTCTTTGAGTTTCCATATATTGGCAAATATCTTATTTAATTTACTTTTTTGCATCATAAATCTAAATTCACATTTAAATAACGAAAATTGTTAAGTTTTTTTAGAGTTAACGACCCCTATCGCATCCTTGGTGTACTATTCATTATTGTATTAATGAGGCTACCATTCTACCTATGGGGTGATGTAACATCCATCTACGACCTGAAATTATTTTTAATTGGAGAAAAAATAGCCTCAGGTTCATGG
>JAOUKG010000323.1 GCA_029882725.1 Cyclobacteriaceae bacterium | reverse complement strand
ATAAAGAAAAATAAATTATGGAAAATAAATCTCGATTCAACTTTTCTATTCTGTTAAAATTTATCTTGTTGTTATTTACATCTTTAATAGGGCTTCAATCTTTTGCCCAAAAGGAGGATGTATCCAGGTATCTTGATGATGGGGGAATATCATCTTCAAAGAATATTGTGAAAATCAATTTGAGCTCCACGGCTATGGGAGATGCCTCGGTATCATTTGAAAGGGTGCTGGCAAATGCCTTTAGCCTGGAAGCAGGAGTGGGTAAAATAATGCCTTATTATGTAGAAGGTAGTTTTTGGGAGGTTATACAAAATGGATATTCGAATAAATCTTTTTCAGGTTATAGTTTTACTATAAATCCTCGTTTTTACAAGTCAAAAGAAGCTCCTGAATTCGGATATGTTGGAATACATTTGAGGCGTAGAAATATTGATTATGGGGATTTTTCAAATAATCAAATTACAGATTTGACTATAAATTCAGGAAAACAAATCATCCTTGGAAAAAGAATTGCCTTCGACATTGATAGTGGAATAGGGCTTAGAACCAGTCTGCGAACGGATAATTTGGGTTCTTATTCTTCAAGAGGTATCGTTTTCCAATTAAATATAAAAACAGGTTTTTTATTTTAAAGAAGTTATGAAAAAAGCACCCCTACTTACCGCGATCTTTTGCCTGCTAATCATTTCAGGATATTCCCAGATGAAAACTGATAAAGTTGAAGTAATGTGGGGGAAATGTAATCAAAGCACCTAAAAGATCTACATTACATGACATTGTAGGACATGATAAAACAGGAATTTATGCTATACGTACTATTATGCGTAAATCTATATTTTCCACTTCCAACATTTCACTGGAGCATTATGACAATAAACTCAAGCAAATAAAATCAGTAGAATTAGATCTTAGTAGTAATAATGCCAGAAGGACCTATGAGTTTATTATAGAACTTAATAATACACTTTTTTTATATAGTTCCTTTAAAAATCAGAAGGACAAAAAGAATTATCTTTTTGTTCAAACAATCAATAAGACCAATTTAAAATTGAATGACGATCTTAAGAAAATCGCTGAGATTGATTATTCAAATAACAGTAAAAACAATGCGGGAAATTACAATTTCAAGCTCTCTCGCAAAAAATCAAAAGTGCTTATTTACTACAATCTTCCTTTCGATAAAAAAGAAAATGAACGATTTGGATTGCATGTCTTCGATAGTAAAATGAATCAACTTTGGGAAAAAGAGATCATATTACCCTATGAGGAAAAGTTGTTTTCAGTTGAAGATTATGACGTTGATTCAAATGGAAATGTGCATTTATTGGGAATTGTTTATGATGAAAAGGTAAAGGTTTCCAGAAAGGGAAAACCAAATTACAAATACCATATATTAAGTTATCATAATTCAGGAAACGACTTACGAGAATATACGGCTAATATTGGTGGTAAATTTCTCACAGATATGCAGATTGCGATCAACGATAATAATGATATAATATGTGCAGGTTTTTATTCTAATGAAGGGACTGTCAGCATAATGGGTAGTTACTTTTTAAAAATTGACTTTAAAACAAGGGAGGTTATCACAAAAAGTTTCAAAGAGTTTGATTTAGATTTTATAACACAAAATTTCACAGAAAGGCAGGAGGAGAGGGCCAAAAAAAGAGCAGATAAAGGGCACAACGTGGAGATGTATCAATTCGATTTGGACGATATTATTTTAAAAGATGATGGAGGTGCAGTGTTGATAGGAGAGCAGTATTATGTAAGGACTGTTACTACACAAACGGGAAATGGCACTACTACTACTACGTATAATTATTTCTTTAATGATATTATAGCTGTAAGTATGAATCCTGATGGCAGCATAGACTGGGCAAAAAAAATTCCTAAAAGGCAAATTACCTCGAATGATGGAGGTTTTTATTCTTCGTATTATTTGGCCGTATATAAAGATCGGTTAAATTTTATTTTCAATGATAATATCAGAAATATTTCAGATCCAGATCCTACAAGGGTATGGCCATTTACAGGGCGAAAGGGCATTGTTGTTATGGTTGAACTAAACAGTCGGGGAGAGATGACTAAACAGCCGCTGTTTGCTTCCAAGGAAATGGGAACAATTATCAGACCTGTGGTTGCAGAGCAAATCTCTCAAAATGAAGTAATTCTGTTTGGTCAATGGAAAAAAAATCAACGATTTGCCAGAGTTTTGTTTAAATAAAATCAGTAAATTAATACTAAAGTTGATCCATGTTTTCGGCTTTTTCATTCAATGAATTTGACCCTGTAACATTTTTTTGATCGGCTCCATTATGAGCTGGGAATATATCCAATTGAGGATCTTCTTTTTTCTTTTCCGGAAACATAAGTGACAGTAATATCGACATGGCGAGAGTTCCAAGGATCACCGAAAATGAAACAATAATTGAAACGTGGATATTAAACATTTCGAGCAACATTTTTCCTCCAATAAAAATCAGAACAACAGATAATCCTTTTTGGAGAAGGTGAAATTTATCAATTACACCGGCCAATAGAAAAAACTTTGCTCTTAATCCTAAAACAGCAAAAATATTTGAAGTATATATTAAAAACTCACTTTGAGTAATTGCAAATGCTGCGGGGATTGAATCTACAGCAAAAATCAAGTCGGTGGTTTCAATAAGCATAATTACCAAAAACAAACTTGTGAAAAAGAGCTTTCCATTTTCCACAAAGAAGAATTTTCCATTCCTGTCGTCCTTTGAAATGCGCAGATACTTGTTGGCGAACTTAAGGATTATATTATTTTCCGGATGTACTTCCGTTTCGCCTTCTTCAAAATATATTTTTATTCCGGAATAAACGAGAAATGCGCCAAAGATATATAATACAAACTCAAATTGTCTCACTAACAGAGCTCCGGCGAAAATAAAAACTGCTCTAAATACCAAGGCCCCCAGTATGCCCCAAAAAAGAATTTTATGATAATATTTAAGTTCAACTTTAAAGAATCTCAGAATCAAAAGTATCACAAATATGTTATCTACAGAAAGTGCATATTCTGTTAAATAGGCAGAAAAATATTCCAGAGTATTTTCAACTCCACCATCGTAGAAATAGATAGCCACACCAAAGGAGCATGAAACAATTACCCAAAAAATTGACTGAAATAAAGCCGATTTAGTTGAGACTGTATGAGCTTTTTTATTAAAAACCCCCAAGTCTATAGCAAGAAAAAGAAAAATAATAAGGCCAAATATTGAAAACAATATTGCCTCATTACTACTGTCAAATATAGAGTATATGAAAATCAAATCCAGATCCGGTTACTAAAGCCCATTGTAACTCGTATTAAGAAACATAGCACTTCTCAACACTTGCCTTAAATATATGACAATTTATTTAATTTCAAATAAATAGTTAATCCACTGTGAAGTAATAAAAATAATTTATAACTCTACTTAAAGTTAATCTTGAATTAGGTCAATTTACTTGAAATTGGAGTTTGAGTAAATGGTTATAGAGTCCATTTATTTCACTTAATTCGGTATGATTTCCTTCCTCAACAATTCTGCCTTCCTTAATAACAAGAATCCGATCTGCACTTCGAATAGTACTTAACCTATGAGCAATTATTAAGGTAGTTCGGTTTTCCATTAAGGTTTCAAGTGCTTTCTGTACCAGAATTTCCGATTGCGCATCAAGGCTACTTGTGGCCTCATCTAAAATTAATATGGAAGGATCTTTTAATACAGCTCTGGCAATTGCAATTCTTTGTCTCTGCCCGCCGGAAAGTTTTACCCCTCGTTCACCTACAATGGTATCAAATCCATCTTTCATATGCTCAATGAACTCAGTTACATTGGCCTTCTCTGCTGCATTTAGCAACTCTTCTTCAGTAGCATTGGTTTTGCCATATAAAATATTCTCCCGTATGGTTCCTCCAAATAGCATCACTTCTTGTGGCACTATGCCAATATTACTTCTATAATCCGACAAAGCATAGCTTGAAATATCCTTGCCATCTACTTTTATATCTCCACTGGTAATAGGGTAGAATCGCATTAACAATTGAGTAATTGTTGATTTTCCTGCCCCACTGGGCCCTACCAGTGCCACCTTCTGACCTGGTTTGATTTCGAAATTAATATCTTCCAAAACGAATTTATTTGTATCGGGATATTTGAAAGAGATATTCTCAAACTGTATGTTCCCTTCCAAATTACTTATTGAATCGGGTTTGTTTATGTCTTCACTTTCCTCATCAAGTACTTCTAAGATTCTTTGTGAAGCACCTACTGCACGTTGAAGTTGTCCGTACATATCACCTATCCCTGCAATGGATGCACCAATAAAAATCGTTACCAAAACAAAGGTCACCAGATCACCTGAAGTTATATCCCCTTCATTTACAAGGGACGCACCTTTCCACATCACGGCTACAATAGCACCAAAGAGGGCAAATACTATGAAGGAAATAAATGCACCGCGGTATTTTGCAGCTTCCAATGCTACTTTTACAGTTTTCATTAAAGACTTGGTGTATCTGTTT
>JAOUKG010000322.1 GCA_029882725.1 Cyclobacteriaceae bacterium | reverse complement strand
ATAGTGAGTGGAATTCCATCAATGTAATTTATAAAGGCCGTAAATCTGAAATATGGGCAGGTACTAACAGAGGGCTAATAAGGTATGATTCATTGAAAGATGACTTTCAATACTACCCGTTGGATACAGTGGAAGGAGTTTTAGGTGAAATCCAAAAATTACCTCATGCCGATGTGAATTCAATTTATCAGATTGATGACAACCATATACTAATTGGAACCTGGTGGGAAGGGATTATTTTATTTGATATTCAGACTGAAAAATTTCACCAGCTGGCAAAACCATCGACACATTCAGATAGCCTTTGGGTCAAAAAGGTTAAACAAATTACCTATTATAATAATAAGTATTGGTTTTTAAGTGAAGAACAAGGGCTTGAATCTTTGAGTAGCTTACCGGAAAAGCTTGGCGGAAGTCAGGGTATTGTTGAGAAATTTCCGATAGAGGGGGTCTCAAGATCTTTGGATATTGATAAAAAGGGAAGTTTTTGGGTAGCTTCAAGTTCAGGATTGTATAAACTTAATGTAAATGATCATAAAATAAGTCGATTCGGGAAGGATGAAGTATATGAAATGGGATTATCTTCGGATATCTGTAGTTATGTATTTAACGATAGTAAAAATAACTTATGGGTAGGCCATAGATTTGAAGGGGTTGATGTTGGAAATCCTTACAATCCATTAAAACATTATGGACATATAAAAAATACTGAGAACTCACTCCCGGATGATTATGTGGTGGCTTTTTTTGAGGATGATAAAAATAATATTTGGGTAGGGTACTATAATTCAGGAACGTATTATATAGATGAAAATCAGAACGTAGTTCATGATTTGAAGAACGGGTTTATAAAAAACATATTTTTAGCTTTCGACCTATCGGATGGCACCAAAGGATTTGCAGGAAAGGAAGGAATCTATTTATATGATGAACTGAAAATGCAGTTTGATTACTTACCGATGGGTTTTTCTATAACTGTTGATCGGGATAAAACCGGAAATTTATGGGCGGTAGGGAATAAGCCAAGAGGTTTTTATCGATTTGAGACTTTGAGTAAGGCAAAAACCTTTTTTTCTTTTTCCGATCTTGGAGTTGAGGAAAGTGAACTTTTTTGTAGTTATAAACTTAAAAACGGGCATATACTTTATGGGGGAAAGAATAAAGTTATAGACTTTGATCCTGATAAAAAACAGGCAACTACGTTTACTTTTGACCCCAAAAAACCTGAAAAATTTCCAAATGGCAGTATTTACGACATTATAGAAGACAGTCATTCCAATATATGGTTGGCTACCGATAACGGGCTGATATACACAAATGAACCCGGTACTTACTACAAATCAATTACCACACAGGAAGGACTTAGTAACAATACTGTTTGGTCGGTTTTGGAAGATAAAAACGGGAAAATATGGATAGTTACAAATAGAGGGATTGATGTCGTTGATCCCGAAACATTTAAAGTCCGGCATTTGGGAGTACCTGAAGGCGTTCAATCCAATGAATTTATCAGGGGAGCAAAGCTTATTGATAGTAAGGGCTATTTGTATTTGGGAGGAGTAAATGGGTATAATAGGGTTCATACAGATAGTTTAAATTATATAGATGCAGGGAATGAAGGGGTAAGGATAACCAAATTTTTACTTAATAATAGTGAAGTGAAACCCGGAAAATCGGAAATATTCGATGAAGCCATATACCTTGAGAAAGAAATAAACCTTCAATACAATGATTATCCGTTTGCTTTTATGTTTACTTCCCTCAATTTTATTAACCCGGAAGGAGTAAAATTCAGATATCGTTTGGAAGGTTTTAATGAAAACTGGACGGAAACAGATGCTACCGACAGGAGGGCAGTTTTTACCAATGTTCCTCCGGGGAGCTATGTATTTCAGGTTACCAATACTCATAAGGGCGAGGAGTGGAGCGATGATATTGCAATGATTATTGTAAATATTGCTCCGCCATGGTGGCTTACAAATTGGGCGAAATTTTTATGGGCACTTTTGGCATTGGGGGTACCTGCAGGGTTTTATTTTTTGAGGGTAAGTGCATTGGAAAGGACTAAAAAATCTTTGGAAAAAGAGGTGGTGGTTCGTACCGAACAAATAAATAATCAGAAAAAAGAGATAGAACTACAGGCTCTTGAGTTGAAGGAGAATAATAAAAAATTAATTGAATTGGCTAACTTTAAGGAGGAGATGACCAGCATGATTGTTCATGATTTAAAGACACCTTTGAGTGCTTTGATTAGTGAACATGAGTCGGGGAACTCTCAAGCCAATAAAATTGGAAAGGAAATGCTTACCATGGTTCTGAACATCCTCGATGTTTACAGGTATGAGAATCAGAGCATGAATTTAAAAGTTTCATTAAATGACTTTGGGGAAGTAGTAAAAGCCGCCAGGGACGAAGTGCTACATCTCGCCAAGAAAAAAAACATATCTGTAATAAGTGATCTGAAACAGGTATTTAGCATCGAACTTGACAAAGAAGTTATTATAAGGGTTTTAGTGAATTTGCTAACCAATGCTGTTAAATACTCTCCTTTAAATTCAAGTATAATTATTGATTTTCAAAAACTGGATACGGGTTTCAAGGTGATGGTCATAGATCAGGGTGATGGTTTACCTGATAGTGAGAAGGAGAAGGTTTTTGATAAATTCTATCAATTTCAGGCACAGGATTTTGGGAATGTGCGGTCGTCGGGAATTGGCCTGACCTTTTGCAAAATGGCTATCGAAGCTCATAAAGGGCAAATTGGTGTGAATAGTGAGCAAGGGAAGGGCTCGACTTTTTGGTTTACTTTACCGGGCGATTTAAAGGAAATGAGGAAAGTAGATCAGGAAACAAGATCTTCGGAGTTTCAGTTGGATAATGTGCAAAAGGATTGGACACAATTGAGCCCTATAATAGAAAAAATAAGTAGTTTGGAAATTTATGAAATTTCAGAACTACTGAGTGTGTTGAATGATTTTCAACCGCCTCAAAATTCGGAACTGGAATATTGGAAAGAGGAGATTATTTTGGCTGTTCGGAGCTTCAATAATGAAAGGTTTGAATTTCTTAAGAAGATCAATTGACAGTAGAATTGAGCCACATCCATTTCGGGAAAAGGAATTTGTGATTACAAATCCAATTGTTGATGAAATTTTAAAATACGGTCAAGAAATTCATGTAGCCTGAATTGGCCATGCACACAAAATATTTCGTCTGAACTAATACCCTTTATTCTACAAACATTTATTTTACAAACGCTTCATCCCTACGGGACGATAAAACAATGGATTGTCTTCATTCTGCATTGACGGAAGTTTTATCACCAGACAATACATTTTTTTATCAGGTTTTAATTACTAAATAATTTAGCAAAATTCCTTGATAATCCTCATCTTGTTAGTATATTTGCTAATAAAGTTAGTAAATAATGAATCGGGAGATTATACACATGGATTTGGATTCTTTCTTTGTATCGGTAGAGAGGAAGAGGGATGAGCGGTTGAAGGGCATTCCTTTGATTGTAGGGGGGAGTAGCAACCGGGGCGTAGTAGCAGCATGTAGTTATGAGGCAAGGCGTTTTGGGGTGCATTCGGCCATGCCTATGTATTTGGCTCGTCAGCTTTGTCCTGATGCTACGGTTATTTCAGGAGATATGGAGGCCTATAGTCAGCAATCTCAATTGGTAACAGAGATTGTGAGCGAGTTGGCCCCGGTTTATGAAAAGGCTTCTATTGACGAGTTTTATCTGGATGTGAGTGGTATGGATCGGTTTTTTCACACATTTATGTGGGGAAAAGAG
This sequence comes from Cyclobacteriaceae bacterium, assembly GCA_029882725.1. Taxonomy (GTDB): domain Bacteria; phylum Bacteroidota; class Bacteroidia; order Cytophagales; family Cyclobacteriaceae; genus JAHEMU01. Next base: position 752 of record JAOUKG010000322.1, on the reverse strand, counting down.
TTACGGAAAAAGATCATTAAAGAGACGGGGTTGCCTATTTCCATGGGACTTTCAATAAATAAGTTAGTGTCGAAAGTGGCTACCAATGAGTATAAGCCCAATGCAGAGATGTGTATAGAAACGGGGCAGGAGCGTAATTTTCTGGGGCCTCTTAGTGTTGATAAAATTCCTATGATTGGGAAAAAAACTGCACGTTTTCTATATGATATGGGTGTGAGGAAAGTGGAAACCCTGAGGGAGATGCCAGTGCGTTATTTACAGAGTGCTTTCGGTAAAAATGGGCTGGCACTTTGGAAAAGGGCCAATGCTATCGATGATACTCCTGTGGAGCCCTATAATGAACAGAAGTCGATTTCCACAGAGTGTACTTTTTCTTCAGACACCATTGACGTAGTGAAGTTGCATGCCGTGATTATCTCTATGGTTGAAAAAATAGGACACAAGCTGAGGGAGGAAAAGAAGCTCACTTCCTGTATTACAGTAAAAATACGCTATACAAATTTTGATACGGAGACCCGTCAGATCAAGTTGCCTTATACTTCTTCTGATCATGTATTGATGAAATTGGCATTGGAGCTTTTTGATAAGTTGTATTCGAGGCGGATGCTTTTGCGACTGGTAGGGGTGCGGTTCAGTGGGTTGGTTCAGGGAAGTCATCAAATCAATCTTTTTGATGATACGGAGGAAAGCATCCGGTTGTATCAGGCTATGGATCATATTAAGAGGAAGCACGGCGTTAAGATACTGACCAG
>JAOUKG010000321.1 GCA_029882725.1 Cyclobacteriaceae bacterium | reverse complement strand
GTTGGTTTCCGAAGCCATATATTCATCTCCGGTACTGTTGAGAATCATTTGAGCATAGCCCCCCAAAGTGTTGATGAAAAAGCGTTTCATTTCCTCTACACTCATATCTTTGGTCCAGAGGTCCATACGCATGGTATTCATGGTTTTATCGTCCCAGAGGGCTACAGAAATAGCCTTGGTGTCGGTAGGAACTTGTTCTGGTTTTTCTGAAGCATCCCACATGATTTTTTCCGGGATATTCTGATCGTCTAATTCTACGGCTATATTGATGTTTGAAATTTTCATTTGTTCTTATTTGAATTCTTATTTATGTTCCCAATTGTATTGATCCAGATTTTCAATGCATGCATTAAGTAAATCGATGGAGCCTTGAATATCACTTTTATTCGCCATTTCAATTACCTGATGTAGGTTACGAGTGGGTATTGAAACTGCTCCCGAAATGGAACCGTTTTTTCCCATTCTTTGCACTCCGGCAGTATCGGTTCCTCCGGCTGTAAGAACCTCAAGTTGCCATTTTATTTTATTTTTATCTGCAATCTGTTTCATATAATCGACCATTCGATAATCACAAATGGTAGAGGCATCCATCACCTTGATGGCGGTACCTTCGCCAAGTTTAGTAACCATTTCATGCGCCGCAGCACCTGGTAAATCATAGGCTATGGTGGTATCCAGACCAAAACCAAAATCGGGGTTAATTTGGTGGGCCGAAACATTGGCTCCCCTCAAACCCACTTCCTCTTGCACAGTAAATACTGCATAAGTATCATAGGGGGTTTCTTTAATGGTTTTAAGGGCTTCAATAAGAATAAAAACGGAAACACGGTTATCAATGGATTTGCAATTTACGCAATCGCCCATTTCAATAAGTTCCCGTTCCCTGGTTACAGGGTTGCCTATGCTAATGTATTTTTTCACTTCTTCTACACCCATTCCAAGGTCAATGAAGAAATCTGTCAATTTTACATTTTGTTGCTTTTCTTCTGCGTTCATTACGTGAATAGGCTTACTTCCCATTACACCCACAAGGTCTTTTTTGCCATGAACAATTACCCGCTGAGCAGTTAGGGTTTTAGGATCAAAACCACCCAAAGGAGTAAATCTTAAGAAGCCATTTTCATCGATGTGGGTCACCATGAACCCAATTTCATCCATATGAGCGGCAATCATTGATTTTTTTTCGGAGGAACGTCCTTTTTTAAGGGCTATTACATTGCCAAGGTTGTCTATTTTCACCTCATCAACGTATTTCTCAATTTCCCTTAAGACAATTGTCCTTACCCTACTTTCATAGCCCGGAGCACCGGCCACTTCACAAATCTCTTTTAATAATGGTATATTCATTTTATAAATTGTAATTCCTGTTTCCAAATATCGAACTTCCCACCCTAATCATTGTACTTCCCTCTTCCACAGCAAGGGCATAATCTCCACTCATGCCCATAGACAAGGTTTCCATAGATAAGTTGGGAAACTGAAATTTAGTTTTTAATTTATTAAATAATGTGTTTAATCCCTTAAATTCATTTCTAACCACACGTTGGTCTTCTGTAAAAGTAGCCATTCCCATAAGGCCCTGAATGTATATGTTTTCATATTCGGCCATACGGCCTGAAGTTAAAAATTCGTTGAGTTCATTTTCATCCCAACCGTATTTTGTTTCTTCGGAGGCAATATGGACCTGTAATAGACAATTTATGATGCGGTTTTGTTTTTTCCCTTGCTTGTTTATTTCCTTCAATAGTTTTTCACTATCTACAGAATGAATAAGATGTACAAAAGGAGCAATGTATTTCACTTTGTTGGTTTGCAAGTGACCAATCATGTGCCACCTGATATCTTTGGGTAGTACACTTTCTTTTTCTGTTAGTTCCTGAACTTTGTTTTCACCAAAATCTAGTTGTCCTGCCTCATAGGCTTCCCGAATGTCTTCAATGGGTTTTGTTTTGGAAACGGCCACTAAGGTTACCGAAGGTCCCGTTTCCTTTTTTATTTTTTCTATGTTGCTTTTAATGTCCATAAATAGTGGGCAAAACTACGAAAAAAATGAAGTAAAGCCCATAATTTCTAACCTCTCAATTGTTTGTAATAATTAATTAAGCCATTGGTAGAAGAATCATGGGTGTTAACCAATTCTTCTGATTTCAACTCCGGTAAAATGGAGTTGGCCAATTGTTTACCCAATTCCACACCCCATTGATCAAAACTGAAAATATTCCAGATAATACCCTGAACGAATATTTTATGTTCATACATGGCAATTAATGCTCCTAATGTAAAAGGGTCCAGTTTTTTAAATAAAATTGAATTGGTAGGCCTGTTCCCTTCAAATATTTTGAAAGGGAGTAATGCATTTACTTCTTCAATGGATTTGCCTGCTTTTTCTAATTCCAATCGGGCCTGAGATTCAGATTTTCCATTCATCAATGCTTCTGTTTGGGCAAAGAAATTGGAAAGTAACTTTATGTGATGATCTCCAATTGGGTTGTGTGATATTGATGGCGCGAGAAAATCGCATGGAATCAGTTTCGTGCCCTGATGAATCAACTGATAAAAAGCATGCTGCCCGTTGGTTCCGGGTTCTCCCCAAATTACAGGGCCTGTTTGGTAATCTACTTTATTTCCGTTTCTATCAACATATTTTCCATTACTTTCCATGTTTCCTTGTTGGAAATAGGCGGCAAAACGATGCATATATTGATCATATGGAAGAATAGCTTCAGTCTCAGCTCCAAAAAAATTATTGTACCAAACCCCAATCATGGCCAACGTTACAGGAATATTTTTTTCGAAAGGCGTATTACTGAAATGATTGTCCATTTCATGGGCTCCTTCAAGTAGTTTTACGAAGTTTTCGAAACCAATGCTGCAAGAAATTGATAGGCCTATGGCAGACCATAGTGAATATCTACCTCCAACCCAGTCCCAAAACCCGAACATATTGTTGGTATCTATTCCAAATTTAGAAACCTCTTTTTCGTTAGTAGAGATAGCCACAAAGTGTTTGGAAATGTCATTTTCATTGCCACCATTTTCCAGAAACCAACTGCGGGCTGTATGGGCATTGGTCATGGTTTCCTGCGTAGTAAACGTTTTTGAAGCAATCATAAATAAAGTGGCTTCGGCATCCACTTTTTTCAACACTTCCGAAATGTGGGTTCCATCTACATTGGACACAAAATGCACCTCAATATCTTTGGAATTATACGGTTTTAATGCCTCTGTAACCATCACAGGGCCTAAATCTGATCCCCCAATTCCTATATTTACAATATGGTTGATTCGTTTTTGAGTATAACCCTTCCAATTTCCAGAAATTACCTGGTTTGAGAAGGCTTCCATTTGGTTTAAAACCCGGTTAATATCGGGCATTACGTCTTTATTGTCAACTAAAATAGGTTGGTTTCCCCGGTTTCGGAGAGCAATATGAAGTACCGCTCTTTTTTCAGTTTCATTTATTTCTTCCCCTTGATACATGCTTTTAATTGCTTCATTCAGGCCGCATTCTTCAGCTAAATTATACAGCAATTTTATTGTATCTTTGTCAATTCTATTTTTGGAAAAATCAACAAGTATATCATTGAATTTTAGGCTAAATTCATTGAATCTACTGTTATTTTCTTTGAACAAATCACTAATAGGTTTGTTATTTACTTTTTCGTAGTGTTTTGTTAACTCTTTCCAGGAGTTTGTAAGCGTGGGATTTACCTTATTCATAATCTAACATCAATTTGGGCGGAAAATTACATAAATGGTTGAAAGGAAACAGAGTAAAGTAGATAATTTTGTATATAATTAATTTCATGAGACAGATTTTTGTAATATTCGTAATTTTTAACTTAATCTGTTTTGATGCATTCTCATTAGCACAAGACAGTGTGCTAAGGCCTATGGTTACCGAGATAGCTCCGGAAATAGATGGAAAGTTAGACGATTCAGCCTGGGAAACAGCTATTCAGATTTCTGGTTTTAAAACCTACAAACCAGATTTTGGACAGGATTTACCGGTTAAAACCACGGTATATATCACTTCCGATGCTCAAAATATCTATTTTGCTTTCAGGTGCTTTGATAGTCCTAATCTGGTAAAAACAAGTATTTCCCCCCGTGATAAAATTGAACAAGACGATTGGATTAGGATAAGTCTTGATTCCTATAACGACAATCAATCTTTGTCGAGATTTTATGTAAACCCCAATGGAGTACAAATGGATACCAGGGCGAGTGGTTTTCGGGATGATCCCGGGATTGATTTTGTGTGGTACTCTGCCGGGCAAGTAGATGATGAGGGATATACAGTTGAAATGCGTATTCCTTTTAAATCATTAAGATATACTAAAAAAGGTGAAAAAGTGACCATGGGAATGGTTTTTGAACGATTCATAAGCAGACTTTCCGTAAATGGTACTTTTCCAGAAATTGACCCTCGCTTAGGTAACAATTTTCAGTTACAAACTATTGAAGTTGAATATTCTGGTGTTGGAAAAAATACTTTGATTGAGGCTTTGCCATCAATTACCTACGGAATAGGCAAACAATATGAAGAAGATCAATTT
>JAOUKG010000320.1 GCA_029882725.1 Cyclobacteriaceae bacterium | reverse complement strand
GGGGTTACTCATATGGATATTCCTATTACACCTTATAAAATTTTCAAGAAATTGAAGGATATGGGTGTTTTGGATAAACCAATTGCAGAATAATTTGTTATAATAATAAGTTGAAATAATACCGACCAGTCTAGACTGGTCGGTATTGACTTTTGGTGGTTTTAAGAGTTTATATAGAATTTAGGTTTAGAGTTAATAAATTTAGTTGGAACTGAATCCTGTTTGCGGAGGGAAGTCGATCTTTATTTAGGCTATTCTGAAAGTGACTCTTTTAATCGCTTGATTGATTTAAATAAAAAAAATATGGAAGCGACGATAGAAAAAAAATTTAGTCTGGAGGAACCCCTTGATAAAGTTTGGGTTGCCCTAAGTAATCCTATGCATATTTCAGGCTGTGTGCCAGGAGCATCAATCACTGAAAAAATTGATGAAAATAACTACAAGGGAGAAGTATCATTGAAATTTGGTCCAATCAAATCTAATTATGATGGTCAGATAATCATTGAAGAAATGGATCATGATAATCATAAAATGAAATTGGTGGGTAAAGGCCTTGACTCCAAAGGGAAGGGTAGTGCTGAAATGACAATGAACGGGTCCGTTGTAGCTGTTGGTTCTGGTTCGGAAGTGGATTTTAAAATGGTTATCAACATTCAAGGTACACTGGCTCAATTTGGTTCAAGATTAATTAATGATGTTTCAGAACAACTTATGAATCAGTTTATAGCTAATTTTAAATCAATGCTTGCCGGGGAAGAGTTTGATAGCTCCCTAAAAGCGGGCTCTATGATGGGCTCCATGATTAAAGGGATATTTAAAAAGAAAGATTAAATCTTAAAATAAGGTGCATGATTCCGGAAGTGAAGGAGCTTATAAACAACTTTGAAAAGTTAGGATATACTGTGGAAGAAGAGCTGGCAACAGTTTTTCTTCTTATGTTAAAAATGCAAAAACCCCTGCTTTTAGAAGGCCCTCCCGGAGTTGGAAAAACAGAATCGGCACACATTATTTCCCAATATTTACAAACCGACCTCATCCGTTTACAATGTTATGAAGGGTTGGATGTAAGCACTTCTATTTATGAATGGAACTACCAAAAACAGTTGCTTTCAATAAAAATCAATGAAAATTCAGGGCTATCGGCCAATGAAAAAGAGGAACATATTTTTGGGGAAGAGTATTTGCTAAAAAGACCCTTATTAAAGGCGATTACAGCGGTTGATAAACCACCGGTACTTTTAATTGATGAAATAGATAGAGCAGATGAGGAATTTGAAGCCTTTTTATTGGAATTGTTATCTGATTTTCAAATTACCATTCCGGAAATGGGTACAATTAAATCCAAGCATCGACCTCTTGTCATTTTAACTTCCAACAGAACCAGAGAGCTCAGTGATGCTTTGAAAAGAAGATGTCTGTATCATTGGATATCTTACCCGGGCTTAGAAAAAGAGCTGAAAATTGTAAGAAATAAGTTTCCTGAAATCAATGTGGAAATAGCTACGCAGTTGGTCACTTTTGTAGAAAAACTAAGAAAATTAAGTTTGCAAAAATCACCGGGAATTGCAGAAACACTAGATTGGGCAAACAGCATGTTGGCGTTACAAACCAATAATTTCGATAAAGGGTATATTGAAAAAACACTCGGTTGTATTTTAAAGTCGGAAAATGATATTCAAACTGTAAAGACTTATGATATCGAACAACTTCTCGATGAAATAAAAGCCTGAGACTATGGCAATTTTTCACTATACAAATCATCAAAATATCGATGAGGCCATGCTGGGCTTCACTGCTTATTGCAGGGAACATAATTTGTGTGTAGGTCTATCACACTCCTTAGAGGCAATCAATGTTTCAGCAAAATGCTTTCTTACTGATCAAAATACCCTTAGATACGCGCTGAAAGCATTGTTTTGTACATGTGAGGAAGAATTTGAAGTGTTTAATAAATGTTTTGATGTCTATTGGGGGAAACGAAAACATGAGTATGCACATAAAATTAAAAATAGCAATTCTTCCAATGTCACTAAAAAAGCCAATGCATCTTTAGTGATGATGGGATTTAAACCTAACGGGGATGAGAAGGATAAAGAAGAGGAGGAGGACACGAAAAATGTAAGCGGAGCAAGCCGTGTGCAAGCTTTGAAACGTACGGATTTTAGTAAGATTGGAGAGACCGACAACCGGTTACTGGATGAAATTGCAAAGCAACTTTTACACCAGTTGAACCATCGCTTGAAGCGAAAAATGGAATCGACAAAAAAAGGAAAAATAGATTTGCGTAAAACGATCAGGCGTAATATCCCAAAGGGAGATATGCTTTTGGAGTTGTCTCGAAAAAATAGAAAACAGGAGAAATTTAGGATTAACTTACTGCTGGATGTAAGCGGAAGTATGGATAAATATTCTTTCTTTCTTCTTAAATTTATATGGTCATTGAAATCTCATTTGAAACAAATAGAAGCCTTTGTATTTAGCACTAAATTAGTTCGGATTACTGATTTGATAAACGAAAAGGAATTGAATCAAACCCTCCTGAACATGAGTTATCATACAGACAATTGGTCGGGGGGTACAAGGATTGGGGAGTGTTTAAGGGATTTTAATGAGAATTATGCAAAGCGGACCCTGAACGGTAAAAGTATAACAATTGTTTTAAGCGACGGGTTGGATACCGGAGAAGTTGGCCTTCTTACTGAAGAATTACGTAAAATAAAAATGAGAACCAACAAACTTGTGTGGCTTAATCCTTTGAAAGGAATGAGTGGATATATCCCCGAAGCTAAAGGCATGAAGGCTGCTTTATCAGAAATAGATCAGTTTGAATCTGCCCACAATTTGGAGAGTTTGATGAAACTAGAAAACATATTAGCCGATGCATGAGGATCAAATATATTTGGAATTGAAACGCCATCAAGAGAATAATGAGATGGCTGCGATGGCAACCATAGTGAGGAGGGAAGCTCCAAGTTCTGGAAAACAAGGCGATAAAGCCCTGATAACCTCCGATGGAAAAGTGAATGGATGGATTGGAGGAGGTTGTACGAAGGGAATTGTGATCAAGGAAGCCCTGGAGGCAATGAAGGAATTTTCTCCTCGTCTGGTAAGAATACAACCCTCCACAGGTTCGCCGGAGCAAAAAGGAGTTAAAACATACAAAATGACCTGCATGAGCGGAGGTTCTGTGGAGGTCTATATAGAACCCATTATGCCAAAGTCTAATATAATTATATTCGGAAGGTCGCACATCGCAATGGCCTTATGTGAAATAGGAAGTGCTGCTGGTTTTGCCGTTTCTGTAGTTTCGGATTTGGCTGAAAAAGAAATGTTTCTCAACGCAAGTAATGTAACTGGACTTGGGAGTTATAACCGAAAATGCAACAATAATGATTTTGTCGTAGTATGCACGCAAGGCGAAGATGATGAGAAAAGCTTGTTGGCAGCCATTGAGTCTAATCCTGGTTATTTAGCTTTTGTTGCCAGCCGAAGAAAAGCCAATGGTATATTCAATGCTCTGAAAAAACAGGATATTTCACATGAGCAATTGGTAAAAGTGAAAACCCCGGCAGGGCTCAATATTAATGCAAAGTCTCCACAGGAAGTGGCAATATCGATATTGGCAGAAATTATTCAAATAAAACGGTCTGAAGAAAGTCAACTTTCAACACCTTTGAGCACTCAGGAACAGGAATTGCAAGATGATCTTTATATCAATCCGGTATGCAAAATTCCGGTTCAAAAAAGTACTGCAAAGCATATCCTGGAGTACCATGGGGAAAAGGTGTATTTTTGTTGTGATGGTTGCAAGGAAAGTTTCGAAAAAGAACCCGAAAAATACATAACAACCCTTCCATAAAATTCACATTGTTATAGTAATTGCATTATTCTATATTACGCGATTAATCCAGTTTAAAAATAATAGCGTTTTAGCTTAATGTATATGAAAAAGACAGTGCGATTTTCCATTTTAGCAGTTTCCTTGCTAACACTTAGTTATTGTGAATCCCCGGCTCCTAAAGATCCACCCCTTACTTATAGGGAGAGTTCTGAAGTTGGTTTAGCCAAAGCGAAAGAAGTGAAAGAAAACACGGCCTATCAGTTGGCCGAGGGATTAACTTTGGATTTATGGGCCACAGATTCTTTGGCTCCCGACCCAATAGCTATGTCTATTGATGATCAGGGAAGGGTGTATTTATCTAGGACCAACAGACAAAAAAATTCTGAGTTTGATATACGTGGGCATCGTGACTGGATGATAGAATCAATTTCGCTTCAAACCGTTGAAGAACGCAGAGCTTTTTTGAAGAAAACTTTCGCTCCTGAAAAATCGGCTGAGAACGAATGGTTGAAAGACTTGAATAATGATGGAAGTCATGATTGGAAAGACCTTGCCGTAGAGAAGGATGAGATTTGGAGATTAGAAGATGAAAATGGAGATGGCATGGCAGATGTGTCCACTCGTATTATCAACGACTTTAATGAAGAAATCAGTGATGTGGCCGGGGCGTTTCTAGTGAGGAATGAAGATATGTTTGTGGGAATTGGCCCCGACATGTGGCGATTACAA
>JAOUKG010000003.1 GCA_029882725.1 Cyclobacteriaceae bacterium | reverse complement strand
ACTGAATTAAGATCATTGTTAATTACCTACATCGAAGAAGGGCGAAGTACACCGGGCAAATCACAAAAAAATGATTCTATTGACTTTGCATGGAAACAAATTGATTTTATTGACTGAAATTAGATCACTCTTCAAAAATCGAGTTTTATTAAAATATTGATCTGTATTATGATGGTGATGCTCTAAATTTAGCCTTTGCGTTAATAGGCAAACTGCCTATTAACTCTGTGATTGTTGACCTTATGAATTCATCATTAATGAAAAATTCAAACATATAAAAGTCATCATCAAAGTATTGATTCATCAAGAAAGAACCGTTTTTTACATAAACTGTATCTCCTATATTCAGCATCCATTCTTGTTTACCCGTGGTTAATTTTTCCCCTTAACACATGTATAATAAAATCTGTCTGTGTCCATACGCTCCAAACTTCCTCAGTGATAGGGCATAGGTATTCAACAAATAACAAATCACCAACTACAAATTTATTATAGCTCATGTCTTCCATTATATCGTTAAAAACATTCTGCATAATTCGGTTTCAATACTGTTTCAAATAGTTTTTTTATTTGGGTCGAATTCTGAAATCATTGATGTTCAGGGAAAGGTAAAATCAGGATATTAAGCCCGGGGCTTACCTCACTGTTTAAAGTATTCAATATATTTATCATATAATTGTATTAAACTTTCAGTAAGGTTTTGATTTTAAAAACGAGACAATCTAATGCCTTCACATCTATTACAAGACATACTTATTCTAATGAGCTTTTCGGTAGTGATTGTATTTATCCTACAACGCCTCAAACTCCCTTCAATTTTAGGATTTATAATCACGGGAATAATAATTGGCCCCTACGGATTTGGGATTGTTAATGCTGTAGAAGAAGTGGAGGTTATATCTGAGATTGGAGTTATACTTCTACTGTTTGTTATTGGAATGGAGCTTTCCTTAAGGCAGTTGGCTTCCATCAAAAAAACAGTTTTTATTGGTGGTTTCATACAGGTTGGAATTACAGTTCTTGTTGTAGGAGTTTCTTATTATTCATTAGGCTATTCATGGAATGAAGCTGCATTTGTAGGTTTTCTGTTTTCTCTTTCGAGTACAGCCATTGTGCTAAAGGTTTTTCAGGATAGAAACGAAATAACTTCCCCCCATGGTCGAAATGCCTTAGCAATATTGATTTTTCAAGACATCATTGTGGTTCCTATGATGTTATTTACACCTTTAATTGCAGGGCAATCCGATAACGTAACTTTAAGTATATTACAATTACTCCTAAAATCGGCTATAGTAATAGTAGTAACCATAATTAGTGCTAGATATGTCATGCCAAAGCTCATGCATGCCATTGCCAAAACCAAGAGTAAAGAACTCTTCTTGCTCACAACCATTACTATATGTTTTGCAGTGGCTTTTCTAACATCGGAAGCGGGTTTATCAATGGCATTAGGAGCATTTTTAGCAGGTTTAATAATCTCAGAGTCTGAATATAGCCATCAAGCTACAAGTGTCATTTTACCATTTAGAGAGCTATTTACAAGTTTCTTTTTTATATCAATTGGAATGCTACTTGACCTGGGTTTCTTTATTGAGAACATTGGCCTTATCTCATTAATTGTATTGGGCATTTTTATTTTAAAATCCAGTATTGCCTCATTGGCAATTGCTGTTTTGAAATACCCACCCCGCACCATTTTATTAACCGGCCTTGCATTATTTCAAGTGGGTGAATTTGCGTTTATTCTTTCTAAAGTTGGTATTGAGTATAATTTATTGAGCATTGAGGCGAACCAATACTTTTTGGCAGTTTCAATTGTATCCATGATTCTCACTCCTTTTGTCATCATGTTTTCTGAAAACATTTACAAAGTGTTTTTCCTTTCAAAGTTTGTAAAATCACTAAACCCTAAAGCACAACTCGAATCTACCCAGGATCAAAAAACTGATGAAGCCAACAAAACCGAAAACCACCTTGTAATAATTGGTTATGGCATAAACGGCTCTAACCTTGCCAAAGCGGCACAATACAGTAATATACCCTATGTAGTGATAGAGTTAAATGCAGATACCGTAAGAAAAGAGAAAAAAAAGGGTGTGCCAATAATCTTTGGTGATGCCACACAAGAACGCATATTGGAAAGTGCTTTCTTATCGACCGCACGAGCGGTAGTTGTGGCAATATCTGATCCTTTGGCCACAAAAATCATTATCGGAAACATTCGTGCTGTTTCGCAATCAATCTATTTACTTATAAGAACACGCTATGTAAATGAGACTGCAGAGATTTTGGCACTGGGGGCCGATGATGTAATTCCTGAAGAATTTGAGACGTCAATTGAGATATTTTCTCGTGTATTGCATAATTTCCTGATACCTGAAAATGACATAGAACAATTTGTTGAAACCATTAGATCGGAAAATTACTTTTTACTACAAAATCAAAAAGCACTTCCAAAGCCCTTTAGGCAAATAAAATTCCCGGATTTTTATATCACAAGCTTTAGAATCAAAATAGATAGTGGCAAGCTACTAGACAAGCCGTTAAAAGACATAAACCTCAGAGCAGAGTATGGCATAAATATCCTGGCTATTTCTCGAAAAGAACAAATGTTGCGCAATATTCATCCCGATGAAAAATTGTTTCAAGGAGACGTATTACTTGTAAATGGGAAATACGAAAATATTAAGATATTCCGTCAATTGTTAAGCTAATAAGCTACATAAAACTGGCCAAACAGCCATGCCGTTTGTCTCTAGTGTATTGGTCCGTACCGCTAGTGACAGATCAAAAAAGTGTTCAATAAACTAAATTTGGCAACCAAGAAATCTATATTTCATAGTTTAAAATCAATTTTCTTAAAACAACCAATAAATAGCAGTAAAATAATAATATTTATTTATCTTTAAAGAAAAGGATGTAAAAGTGGACACAACCTTTACTCCTGAACATGTATACTTTTAATTTAACGAGGAATATGAGGTTTTTCTTAATTTTATTCTTTACTGCTTTTTACGTCAAACTCTGTTTTTCTCAACAAAACAATAATTGTGATTTATCCAGAAATACAATTGAGTTGTATAATGAAAATTCTTTGTACCCTATAAAGACAGATAGCTTTAACATTGAACAATTCCAAAAGAGTTTTCTAAGTATTCTGGATCCGTACTCAATTATTTTTAACTCTAAGGATATGGTATTGTTTGATTTAATTCAACAATCGGTAAATAAAGATTTGTTGTCCTCATTCTGTTCAATTCAAAATGAAATTTCGAAACTATATAAGGGAAATCTTGAAAATACAATTGTGACCCTTGAAAAATTTACGACCCAAAACCTCAACTTTGACGAGTCAGATTCGATGTATATTGGGGATGAATCAAATATTCAATATTATACTCTTGATAAAGAGAAAAGGTGTAGAAATTATATCAAAGCAATTATTATCCAGAATGTGTTAGAGTCCACAAGCAAATTTGATACTTTTAATAAAACAACACTGCTTAATAGCTACATAGATTCTATTAAAATAAATGTGGTAAACAAGAAAATTGAACAATTCAATAATACATTAAATGCAAAAGGCAAGTTGGAAAATTATATATACAGTGCCTTCATAAATAGTATGTTAGTTCAATACGACCAACATAGTTTTGTGTTTTCTGATGAATCTTTTAGTAGTTTTAAGGAACAATTATCGTCCAATTCGAATTATTTTGGCTTTCAGTTAGAAACGAATAATAAGGGAGAAATTGTTATCGCTTCCGTCATTCCTGGAAGTTATTCATGGAGAACAGGTCAAATAAATGCCGGGGATAAGGTGTTAAAACTTGAAGTTGAAAATATCAAAACCTTATCTGTAGAAAGAGCACAATTTGATGAAGTCCATGAATTTATAGCGTCAATTACAAGCGAAAAGCTCACTATCACCCTTTTAAAGGCCGATAATTCGACAAAAAAAGTCGATGTTTATCGCGAAACGATGGAAAATAAAGAAAATTCTGTTCAAGCATTCATACTCAATGGGGAAACCAAAGTGGGCTATATTATTTTACCCGCATTTTATACTTCATGGGATGAGCAAAATGCGTTTGGGTGTGCTCAAGATGTTGGTAGAGCAATATTTTATTTAAAAAAAGAAAACATTGAATCTTTAATAATTGATTTAAGAAATAATTCAGGGGGATCATTAAAAGAAGCCATTGATTTAGCCGGAATATTCGTCGATTATGGTACATTTTCTGTTTCCCAAAATATTAATAATGAACTTAAACTTATTAAAGATTTCAATAGAGGAATTTTATATTCCGATCCTTTGGCTTTGATGGTAAATAGTCACAGTGCATCAGCTTCAGAAATGGTTGCAGCAGTATTACAGGATTATAATCGCGCAATTATAATTGGAGATACTACTTATGGAAAGGCAACCGGACAGTCTCTTCTACAGTTTAATTCAGATAATAAAAACACACTAAAACTGACTACAAATAAGTATTATCGTGTTACAGGGAACTCCTATTATAAGAAAGGAATTGCTCCAGATATAACTTTACCAGTTTATACTCATTCATCTTTATTTAAAAAGAGACATGCACAAAGACAAAACTTTCCCGATTCTATTGTGAAAAAAACATATTACTATCCTTTGCCAACTCTTCCTATTGATTCCCTTTCAGAAATATCAAAAAACAGGATAAATAATAACGAAAAGTTTAAAAAACTGAAATCCATAGATAGTCTTATAAATACCTTAAAAATGACTGAAGGTTATTTTCCCTTAAGTTTTAATAAATACTATCAAATTAAAAAGCAAATTGAAATGATTGAGGAAATTATGGATTCAATAACTAATACTGAATCTGGCTCCTTTACCATAGAATTGTTACAAAAAGAGAAGGAGATGTTAAAGGTATATACGTATTACAGAGATTTGTATTCACACCTTTCTAAGTCAATAGTATCAGATCCATATATTGAAGAAACATACAAAATTTTAAATGATTATAAATCCCTTAAAAAGAATTGAACATGGCAGTAAAAGTATTAAAATACAGTATTCTTAGTCTCATTTTATCTGTAGTAATTCCTTCATACTCACAAACAGCCAAAGATGCAGTATCTTATTTACAATTAATAAATGAGCAGTATCAAGACATTGAAAAACAAATGTGGGATTATACAAGTACCATGGCGCATAGTAAGAGTGCCAAAAGGGTTGAGAAGAAAAGAATTGATTTAATAAATGAAGTAAGAAAATCAATTATTTCTGTCAGTAATATGAGGGGTTTTGACAATGATTATAGCTTAAGGGATTCAGTAGTTTCATTTTTAACATTGGAGTTTAATGTTTTGAATAATGATTTTTCCAAAATAGTAGATTTGGAGGAAGTTGCTGAAGAATCGTATGACCTGATGGAAGCCTTCCTTCTCGCACAAGAAAAAGCCAATGAAAAACTCGAAATTGCTTCAGAAATAATGGAAAATCAATACAAAGCATTTGCGAGTAAGTATGGAGTAAATCTGGTTTCAGGCCAGAATAAAATAAGTATAAAATTAAAGCGCTCTTCCGAAGTTTTAAAATATTATAATCAAGTCTATTTAATTTTTTTTAAGGCCTTCAAACAGGAATTATATTTAATGGATGCGTTAAAAAGAAATGATATTAATGCGATTGAACAAAATAGAAATGCTCTAATAACTGTCTCTGATGAAGGTATTGCATCACTTGGTGTTTTAAGACATTTTGAAGGGGATAACTCAATAAATGCTGCTTGTAATAAAATGTTGGCTTTTTACAAAAGTGAAGCAGAATCTAAAATCCCCATATTAGCTGATTTCCTATTACTAGCAGAGGAATATGAAAAGATGACAAAAAAGATGGAAGCTAAAGGTAGAATGTCTCCAACAAATGAAGAAATAAAAAATTATAACGATGTCTTAAACAAGTATAATAAGGGCGTCAATAGATTTAACGAAACAAATAATGCTTTAAATTCTAAAAGGAACAGTAATATAAATTTATGGAATAATTCTGTAGGTTTATTTATGGAACGACATATTCCGAGTAGGTAAAATGCCACATAAAATTTAAGAGTAATAAATATTTTTAGATATATTGTTATTGTTATTACATTTCTTTTCACATTCTGGGGTGGCACGGATTAGATGAATTAAGATATTCAAGAATTCACTTCATGAGGCACAGTTTGAACCAAATCGCAAAGCACAATAAATGGTTTTAGTTATGATTACAGTAATGCCAAGTGCTTATTTAGGCTATAACTTGGTAAAAATGATCTTTGAGTAAGTGAATCTATTTTTAAAATAAATCCTTATTCGATTTCGACTTAAGAATTTCCGTAATTTGCATCAAATCAAAAAAACACTTTATACTTAGTAAACCTTTTACCTATGAAAATACTCTTGATTGAAGATGAGGAAAGAGTTTCTTCCTTTATAAAAAGGGGGTTGGAAGAGCAAGGTAATACGGTTGTTCAAGCATACGATGGAGTTGTAGGTCTTAAGTTGGGCTACCAGGAAGATTTTGATGCCATAATATTGGATGTGGTAATGCCAGGCATGAATGGGATGGAGGTATGCGACCGATTAAAAAATATCCACGGCGTTTCAACTCCCATTTTGATGTTAACAGCTTTGGGTTCAACAGATGATATTGTAACAGGATTAGAAACAGGTGCAGATGACTACCTGCCCAAACCATTTAAATTCAAGGAACTTCTCGCCAGATTGACGGCCCTTACACGTAGAAATACTTCAGGGCCAAAAAAAACATCCCATATATTAAGAGTTCAAGAACTTGAAGTAAACCTTAAATCAAAAGAGGTGAAAAGAGGAGGCGTGGAAATTATACTCACAGCTAAAGAATTCAGGCTTTTGGAATACTTACTATTAAATAAAAACAGAGTTGTTTCCAGAACCGATATTCTTGAAAATGTTTGGGAAGTAGAGTTTGATCTCGGTACAAATGTTATTGATGTATATATAAATTACCTCCGTAAGAAAATAGAACATGGTTTTTCATCCAAAATTATTAAAACAGTAATAGGGATGGGGTACATTATTAAAGATTAACCAATGAAAATAAGTACTCGCCTTTCGGTTTCATCTTCTTCTATTGCCAGCGCAATTTTTATACTATTTGGCACAACCATCTATTTGTTTTCTTCAAACTACAGGGCTCAGGTTTTCCAGATAAGATTAAAAGAACGGGTTTTGATTACCGAAAAAATATTTTTGGAAAAGGAATCATTTTCCCCTCAGGAACTAGAAAAAATAACAGATCAATTTCTCCACACCTTGCCTGAAGAAACAGAAGAAGTTATTCTCATTCAGGAAGATAGTATGCCGGATTTTAAATACAATTATCCGAAAAATATATTAGCTGATTTGGCAGAAAATGATTCTATTGATTTTGAAAGCAAAAGTATGCAGGGCACAAGTAGGATTTTTCAGGTAAAAGGGAAAAGATACCTTATTATAGTAACTGCAATTGATAAAGTAGGATTCCAATATCTGTCTTTTTTAAAGAACATTATTATACTTTCGGTTTTGCTGGGAATTCCATTCGTTTTTTTAGGGACTTTCATTATTACAAAAAAAGCCTTAACTCCTATTTCAAAAAAAATAGATAAGGCAAATTCGATAAGTGCATCCAATTTACATCAACGATTAAATGTTCATAGCCCTACCGATGAATTAGGAAAAATGGCCATCGCATTTAATAAATTGCTCGATAGATTGGAAGAGTCTTTTGAAGCACAAAAGGCTTTTATAAGAAATGCTTCGCACGAAATAAAAAATCCCCTAACGGCCATTATGGGTGAAGCGGAAATTGCTCTTAGTAAATCGAGAACGAATAATGAATATATAGAATCTCTCCGAATTATTCTTACTGAGGCTGAATCTCTTACTCATACAGTAAACAACCTACTACAATTATCTAAAGTTACGGCCAATGAGGAAAGTATTCAATTTGAAGCCATTCAATTGGATCAGTTATTAACTGAAATTAAGGATGGTTTCGATTTTATAAATCCAGATAATCAAATTGTGTTAGAAGTTGATGATAAGGCAATAAATAGTGATTACAAAATTCATGGCAATACCAATTTACTGAAAACGGCCATTATTAATTTATTTGATAATGCTTGCAAATTTTCTCTTAATGGGCCTGTGGAAGTTGGGCTGAGTAGGGTTAATAATCAAATTCAATTAATTATTAAAGATTCGGGCATGGGCATTTCAGAAAACGACCTTGAAAAAATCTTTACGCCATTCTATAGAGGGAACAATGCAATGGGGATAAAAGGATCGGGAGTAGGCCTGTCACTAAGTGCTAAAATAATTAATCTTCATAAGGGAACTTTAGACGTCCAATCTAAGTTGGATAAGGGCACAATAATTACGGTTTGTATTCCAAATTGAAATTCTAATCTCATTTTAATGTTGTACTAATTTCAATTTAATGTAGCTACCCTATTATTGTAGATAAATTAATTATCTATAATGATGAGTGAAACGAAAAAGAAGAATGGTTTATTTTCAAACGTACGACAGGACTTGCCCGCAAGTATTGTTGTGTTTTTTGTAGCACTTCCTTTATGTCTTGGAATAGCACTTGCTAGTGGAGCTCCACTTTTTTCCGGGTTGATTGCTGGAATAGTGGGGGGAATTTTAGTGGGAGCACTAAGTAATTCAGCTTTGGGTGTAAGTGGCCCGGCGGCAGGGTTGGCAGTAATTGTATTAACTGCTATTAATTCATTAGAAGTTTTTGAAGCTTTTTTGGTTGCAGTTGTGCTGGCAGGAATACTTCAGATGGTTATGGGGTTACTTAAAGGCGGTGTAATTGGCTATTATTTTCCCTCCTCTGTGATAAAAGGGATGCTTACAGGCATCGGAATTATAATCATTTTAAAGCAAATACCCCATACATTAGGATATGACGGTGATTATGAAGGTGATTTCGCATTTCAGCAAGTTGATGGCCAGAATACTTTTTCAGAGCTATTGAACATGTTTAATTATATATCACCGGGGGCAGTAATTGTAAGTATAATTTCTTTGACAATTTTACTTACCTGGGATAAGTTTTTATCGCATAGACACAAAATTTTTAATTTGATACAAGGGCCGTTAGTAGCTGTAGTTATTGGTATTGCCTATCAAATGATTTCCAAAGTGTACTTCCCGGACCTTGCTATAGAAGAACAACATTTGGTAAGTGTGCCTGTTGCGGAAAATTTCTCAGGATTTATAAATCAATTTAAATTCCCCGACTTCTCGTATATTTTTAGTTCAGAAATCTGGATTATAGCGATTACAATAGCTGTGGTAGCCAGTTTAGAAACACTTTTATGTGTGGAGGCAACAGATAAGTTGGATCCTCAAAAAAGAATTACAAATACAAACAGAGAATTACTTGCTCAGGGAGCAGGAAATGTTCTTTCAGGGCTTATTGGAGGTTTACCCATTACACAAGTAATAGTACGAAGTTCAGCTAATATACAATCGGGTGGGCAATCCAAGCTTTCTGCTATATTTCATGGAATTTTTCTGCTAATATGTGTTGCCTCGATTCCCTTTGTTTTGAATATGATACCTCTGGCAGTACTTGCTTCTATTCTTTTAATTGTTGGGTATAAATTGGCAAAACCGAGTTTGTTTAAGCAGATGTACAATTTAGGATGGAGTCAGTTTACACCATTTATAGTTACCATTTTGGGTATTGTATTTACAGACTTACTAAGAGGTATTGCAATGGGTGTGATTGTAGGAGTGGTGATGATACTTCGTAATAGTTTCAAAAACTCGCATTTTTTACATCAGGAAATTGTAGACAATGGTCATCATAAAGTGAAAATGACCTTGGCCGAAGAAGTGAGTTTTATTAATAAGGGTGCAATCCTTCAAGAATTGAATGCACTTCCCAACGGAACAAAGCTTACCATTGATATGGGTAAGTCTGTGAGTATAGATTACGATGTGCTGGAGATTATTGACAATTTCAATAGCACGGCAAAGAGTAAAGGAATTGAAGTAAACCTTATCAATAGAGGAGAAATACAAACCGCCGATTATTAAAAAAAATGTAGAGACGTGTAGAAACGTAGCCTGCTACGTCTCCAGCCTGCTACGTCTTCAACATTTGGGCATAAACAATTTTGATGGAAAATAGAGACACGATGTATCGTGTCTCCACATGTAAAAATATTATTAAAACACCATAACGAAATTAGATTTAGATGAGAACACATACAAAAGAAACACAAGATTCTATAACACCTGAAAAGGCATTGGCTATTTTAAAAGGGGGGAATTTGAGATTTCAACAGAACTTAAAGGCCAATCGTAATTTACTGCAGCAGGCTAATGAGACAAGTGAAGGGCAATATCCCTTTGCTGTAATATTGACTTGTATAGATTCGCGTGTATCGGCTGAATTGATTTTTGACCAAGGTTTAGGTGATATTTTTAGTGTGCGTATTGCAGGTAATTTTGTGAATGAAGATATACTCGGAAGTATGGAGTTTGCCTGTAAAATTGCCGGGTCTAAACTTATTGTTGTTCTTGGTCACAGTAAATGTGGTGCTATTAAAGGGGCTTGCGATGATGCAAAACTTGGAAATCTTACCGCATTGATCAGTAAACTTAAACCTGCAGTGGAGGCAGTCAAAGAACCATTAAATAACAGAAATTCCAGTAATAGCGATTTCGTTGAGTCGGTCGCTCATAAGAATGTAGAAATGACCCTAGATAATATTAAAAAACAGAGTCCGGTATTGAATGAAATGCTAGATAATGGTGAGATAGGACTAGTGGGAGGAATGTATAATGTCGAAACAGGCGAAGTTCAATTTTTCAACTCGAAATAGAAGTCAATTAAAAATCAATTAAGGTTTAAAATGCTTTGAATAGAAGTTGAATTTTTAAATTCAAGGTAACTTTTTCTCGAAATGGTTGCCTTGAATTCATGCTTCGTGATAATTTATTTTTATAAATAAATACACCATACAAACATTACAAATACGCTTTCGTGTAAAACACAAACAATAAAAGATGTAGTAAAACTTTTTTAACTATTTTGCTTCTTAATCTGGAATATTCATGAGGATTCGTTATGAATAATCCGGGTTAATGAACCTACCAATAATTTTAAATTAGTATGTCCCGAAGCAAAACAAACTCCTTGTCTAATACGGAGGGAAGACTCCTCTCACTCGATTTCTACCGTGGTGCAATTATGGTTTTTCTGGTCCTTGAATCTGCACTTCTTTATGAACATATCAATGAAATAGCTCCAAATTGGTTTATTGACCAGTTTTTTCATCACCCCTGGAACGGTTTGCTGTTCTGGGACCTTATTCAACCCGGGTTTATGTTCATTGCCGGAACCAGTTTGGCTTTATCTCTCAGTAAGCAGCGGCAAAAAGGAATTACCTGGAATCAATCGTTTACAAAACAAGTCAAACGCAGTGGATGGTTGTTTTTTTGGGGGGTGCTGAATTATGCCGTCAGATCTCAGGGCCTTTCTTTCGAACTTTGGAATGTGCTTACTCAATTATCATTTACCCTTTTGGTGGCCTTTTTGATTTTTAATTGGAAAATTTCCTACCAAATAGGTTTCAGTATGGGTCTGCTGTTGCTAACTGAAATTCTTTATCGTTTTACAAATGTTGAAGGTTTTGATCAACCTTTTACAGATCAACACAACTTCGGGAATTATATTGACTTGATCTTGATGAATAAAATCAACGGTGGAGGTTGGGTGGCTATCAATATTATACCTACCGCAGCACATACCATCTGGGGCATGATAGCTGGAAAGTTAATACTAAATGCAAGTAAAGAGGGTATAGAAAAAGTAAAATATTTTTTAATAGCTGGTGTAGTATGTTTGGTGCTGGGTTATGGTATGGACTGGACGTCAATTACCCCTATTATTAAAAGAATAAGTACCAGTTCTTTCGTTTTTGCATCAGGAGGATGGTGTTTACTCGGTTTGGCTGTTTCCTATTGGTGGATTGACCTGAAACAGCATAAGAAAAACCTGGAGTTGTTTACAATTGTAGGTATGAATCCCATTTTTATATATCTCTTTTTCGAAATTGTAGGGCATCGTTGGTTTAATGGATATGTAATGCAAATTACAGACGGAGTAATGGGATGGTTCAATTCCTCTCATTCGTTAACTCTATTAGTGGGGTCGGCAGCTATATTTTCTTTGGAGTGGGGTATGTGCTACTTTTTATACAAAAAGAGAATATTTTTTAAAGTGTAAAGGAATTTAACGCCCATATTGTTGTTTAAAGCATCGCTCCAGATGAACCCAAAAGTTGAGGAATATATCGATAAAGCTAGAAGGTGGCATTTTGAACTGAAGGCATTGCAAAACATTCTGCTTGATTGTATGCTCATCGAAGAATTTAAGTGGCGTAATCCCTGTTATACATTTCAAAATGCGAATGTTATCATAATAGGTGGCTTAAAAGAATACTGCATACTTAGTTTTATTAAAGGAGCTTTGTTGAAGGATAATCATGGTATTTTAATAAATCCCGGGGAGAATTCGCGATCTGTTCGAATGGTTAAATTCACAAATACTCAGGAAATTATTGATCTGACACCAATCCTGAAAGAGTATATATTTGAAGCCATTGAATTGGAAAAAGAGGGCTTAAAAGTTGATTTTAAAAAAGACCCTGAACTTTCAATTCCCGAAGAATTTCAAAATAAATTAAATGAAAATCCCGACTTGAAAACTGCTTTTTACGCCTTGACACCGGGACGAAAGCGAGGATACATTCTTTATTTCTCAGGAGCTAAACAGTCTAAAAGCCGACAGTCCAGAATTGAAAAATATGTGCAAAAAATACTTGACGGAAAAGGAATAAACGATTGTACTTGTGGTTTATCCCGCAAGATGCCTGGTTGCGATGGCTCGCATAAATACCTTTAGGAAGGTTTCAACTTTTATTGGAGCGTTGCTGTATGGTTCTAATTTTAGCAGCATTTACTGCCCTATACCGTTCCCTGGCCATAGTATAACTTATTTTTAAACTATGGTTATTGTCATAATTTAATTTGATATAGGGAGAATATTATTCTAAGGTGGAATCATTTATTTAAATAAATAAATTTTTATGTATTTTATTTTATCTATTTTTAGAGAAATAGATTATTAACATTAAAATATTTAAAATGACTAATTTAGGTTTTTTCTTAATTGTGGTGGCTGTTGTAATGGCCATTATGATTAATGTGTTTCCTTCAAGAACCGAAACACAATCGGGTCCTTCCGGTATAAATTTAATACACAGACTAGTTAAAATATGGTCTATAAAAAAATCTATAATACTAGGACTTGTAGGCATTGCATTTGCTACTATAAGTGGCCTGTTTTTTTACAATCCGGCAGGTACTGCCACGGCAATACAATATTTATGGGGGGGTGATGCAGCAGTTACTACTCAGGGTGTAAAGTTGAAATTTTGGGGCAAAACGATACCCATTTCTTTTGAAATTGCATTACAGGATATTATAATTGAAAAAGACTCCAATGGGGATAAAATTTCGGATTTGGGGAGAACAGAAGAGGGAATTTATCATAGAAATGCCCAAACAAGAGAGTTTGCTGATGCTATTAAAGCAGATATAGCAGCAGCTTTGATTGTTTCTATAAATTATAATAATTCGGAATTATTTTTGGAAATGGCCGATAAAAACAGATCTGAGAGCAAGTTGGTTTATGCAAGGATTTATCCGGTATATGATCAGGCGTTGAAGAATACCTGTAAATTAATGGATGCCCAGGATTATATATCTGGAGCCTCTTCGCAATTTGATTATTATTTGAAGGATCAAATGGAAAATGGCATGTATTTAACCGAAGAAGTCTACGAGTCTATTAATGAAACTCTTATTAACCCGACTGATTCTAACAGAACGGTAGCCATGGGAAGAATTGATAATAATGAAAAGCGTGAGAAAAGATACAGGATCAGGAAAGACGCAAGTGGCGAACCTATAAGAGATGCATCTAACTCACTAAAAAGATATGGCCTTACTGTTCAACAGGTAGCGGTAACGAATATAGATTGGGAAGCTAGTTTTGATAATAGGCTTAAAGACCAAAAAGAACAAGTTGCGCAGACTCAATTAGAGAAGCAGGAGGCTGAAAAAGAATACTACGCCACCCAGAAGGCCATTGCAAAAGGAGAAAGGGAAAAAGCTGAAACCAGGGTACAGTTGGAAAAACAACAATTGGAACAAACTATTACCGCTGAAACAGCTTCAAAAACGGCCTCTTATAAAGAACAGGAAGAAACCAATTTATTGGCTGCCGCCAGAAAATCCGCTGAAAAGATCAGGGTAATAGCCGATGCCGAAGCTTATGAGATTTCGAAAAAAGTTTCAGCCGGTATTACTCCGGAAAAAAGACTACAAATGGAGCTTGATGCCAGTGTTGAAAGAACCAGAGCCCTGGCCGGTCCCAACGGCATTCAGTTACCCACAACTGTTTTTGGAGGCTCAAACGGTAAGGAGGCAGGCATGCTGGAATCCATATTAGGTGCGAAAATACTTAGTGGAGAAATTGGAAATAAATAGTGCTTTTGCTGTAACAGGCTTTTCTTCTTTTTTATTACTAACAATTATACGTAGAGAGGCACGGCCGTGCCTCTCTACGTGTAATACGTGCCTCCGTAATTATAATTCTACAATTTTCGAATTTTTCCATTTTTTGTAAAGAATCCCCCATTTTTTCTTTTTCAGCAGGCCCTAATCTAATTGCGTATTTCTATAATTGATAGTAATACTACTATTTATGAATATATCGAAACTATTTTCATGAGTATGCGTTATAGTAATAAAAGCAAATAATGAAATGAAAGACCTGATCAATCAAATTCAAATACAGGTAAATGAAAAAGTATATATTAAGGACCCTAATTCATCTGATCTTGGAAAAAATATAATTGCACATTCCATTAAAATCATAGATGAAATAGGGTTTGAAGGATTTACTTTTAGAAAGTTGGCCATTGTGTTAAACACGAAGGAAGGCTCTATTTACAGGTATTTTGAAAATAAACATAAACTACTTATTTACATAACCTCCTGGTATTGGGGCTGGCTTGAATATCATTTGGTTTTTTCCACAACCAATATTCCTCAACCTGAAGAAAGGCTTAAAATTGCAATTAATACAGTAGCTCGTGGGCATGAGGATTCAGAAATTTTTTCCTTCATAAATCTTGGTGCTCTTCATAGAATAGTAGTGTCGGAATCTTCAAAAGCCTATTTAACAAAAGAGGTAGATCGCGCCAACAAGGAAGGTTTTTATTCGGGTTATAAACGGTTGGTGGGAAGGATTAGTGAGTTGGTTCTGGAAATCGAACCCAATTTCCAATATGCTCATACGCTGATTTCCACAATTGTTGAGGGAATTTTGCATCAAAAATACTTTGCTGACCATCTGCCCAGTTTAACAGATATAGACCACGATGACCAAAAATTGGCTGAATTTTATTGTATGATGGCACTTGCAACCATTAAATCATCAAAATAATATGAATATTACAGAAGGATTTACGCCTGTTAAAAGGTTTTTCCAGCTACTCAAGGTAGAAAAGCAGGAAATTATGAGTATTTATGTTTTTGCCTTGTTCAGTGGTGTTATTAATTTATCTCTTCCTTTAGGTATTCAAGCCATTGTTGGTATAATGACCGGAGGACAAGTTTCAACAAGCTGGATAGTACTTATTATTTTAGTAATTGCAGGTATTGCATTTGTAGGTGTTCTTCAAATAATGCAATTAACAATCACAGAAAACCTGCAACAGAAAATTTTTACTCGTTCGGCTTTTGAATTTGCCTATCGCATTCCCAGGTTCAGTTTGGAAAAGGTAGATAAATTATACGTACCCGAATTAGTAAACAGATTTTTTGATACGCTGTCTGTACAGAAAGGCCTTTCAAAGATTATCATGGATTTCAGTACGGCCACACTTCAAATTATTTTTGGGTTGATTTTGTTATCTGTGTACCATCCTTTTTTCATAATGTTCAGCTTAATGCTGTTGCTTTTTATCTTTTTAATATTTCGTTTTACGGCGGCACGTGGTATGAGGACAAGTTTGGTGGAGTCTAAATACAAATACGAAGTTGCACATTGGCTGGAAGAGCTTGCCCGGGCCATGGGTACATTTAAATTGGCAGGCAACACACCCT
The DNA here is from genome assembly GCA_029882725.1 of Cyclobacteriaceae bacterium. GTDB lineage: Bacteria > Bacteroidota > Bacteroidia > Cytophagales > Cyclobacteriaceae > JAHEMU01. The sequence continues at coordinate 1,406 of JAOUKG010000003.1, read as the reverse complement.
TGCCACTTTCAAAAACAAATGATAGGGTGGTTGGTTATTTAAAAAGCCGAAAGGAACATTTCAAAACCCTGCGCATTCAGTTTATTAACCTTGTAGTTTTCAAAGTAGTAGTGGCTGCGGGGCTATTGGCCATTGGTGGTATGCTGGTGTTAAATCAGCAAATGAATATCGGTCAGTTTGTGGCGGCAGAGATTATCATCATTTTGGTTTTGGCTTCCGTAGAAAAGCTTATAACCAGTATGGAAACCATTTATGATGTGCTTACCGCTCTTGAAAAAATAGGATATGTTACCGATATTCCTTTGGAAAAAGATTCAGGAATTAACCCTGAAATGGATGAAGAAAGACCTGATAAGGAAGGCGTGGAAGTCAATATCAGCCAGTTAACCTATTCTTTTCCCGAAGGCAGAGTTCCTGTTTTAAAAGATATAAACTTACATCTCAGATCCGGTGAAAAAATTTGCCTGTCTGGATTTAATGAATCCGGAAAGTCTGTATTGCTTCAACTCATTGCAGCTTTATATGATACCTATGATGGTGCCATAACTTACAATGGGATTCCGTTGGGAAATTGGAACAAAGAACAATTGCGTAATCATATTGGAGATTGCCTTTCTAAAGAGGATGTTTTTCAGGGTACTATTATGGAGAATATTTCAGTGGGAAAACCCTATGTTACGCTCTTGGATGTTCAGCATGCTGCAGCAGTAGTGGGTTTAGACTCTTTCGTGGAAACACTAAAAGAGGGTTATAATACCATGCTGATTTCAGAGGGAAAAACCTTGCCCAGAAGTATTCGCCTTAAAATAATGTTGGCCCGGAGTATTGCAATGAGGCCGGGTCTGATAATGCTTGAGGATAACTTTAATTTACTATCTCTGGACGACAAAAAAAGATTTTTGGATTACGTTCTGGATAAAGACAAACCATGGTCTGTAATAGTGGTTTCAAATGATTCTCGTGTTGCCGAAAGGTTTAATAGGGTAGTAATTATGAAATCAGGAACCATTGTTGAAGAAATAAATGGTAAAAAATGTAAGGAGAGTAAGTGGTTTAATAAGGTAGTACAATCATGTTAAATATAAGCGAAAATAGAATTGTTGAAAAAGTGGATACTAAAAAGTATTCGTCGTTTTCAATGGTAAAAGATTATAGAGCCGGACGTATTTTTTCGAGGATACTTGTAGGTTTGTTTCTTGCTTTTTTAGGGGTTTTGTTTCTCCCCTGGACTCAGAATATTAGAAGTAAAGGGTATCTTACTACACTACAACCTGGCATGAGACCTCAAACCATTAATTCTGTAATAGCCGGAAGAATTGAAAAATGGTATGTGAGGGAGGGTGATTTTGTGCACCGTGGAGACACTATTTTACACATTACCGAGATTAAAGACGAATATTTTGACC
>JAOUKG010000319.1 GCA_029882725.1 Cyclobacteriaceae bacterium | reverse complement strand
TTACACACCCCATATTGCCTGCCACCGGTTCTACAATAATTGCCGCCACTTGATTTATATTGGCTGCTAATAACTCTTCTACTGAATTTAAATCATTATAAATGGCTGTTAGGGTGTCCTGGGCTGTTCCTTTTGTTACTCCCGGACTATCAGGTACCCCAAGGGTAGCCGCTCCACTTCCCGCTGCTATTAAAAATGAATCGCCGTGCCCATGATAACAACCTTCAAATTTTATAATTTTATCTCTTCCTGTATACCCCCTTGCAAGCCTGATCGCCGACATCGTAGCTTCTGTTCCCGAATTAACCATTCTTACCTTTTCAACAGATTTTACCATGGAAACAATCATCTCGGCCATTTCAAGTTCACGGTAACCCGGGGTACCAAAAGACAACCCCTGATTTGCAGCTTCAGTAACAGCATCAATAATGGGAGGATATGCATGCCCTAAAATCATAGGCCCCCAGGAGTTAATTAAATCAATATAACGGTTTCCGTCCTCATCGTAGAGGTAGGCTCCTTTTGCGCTTTTCATGAAAATAGGGCTCCCGCCAACCGATTTAAATGCTCTTACAGGGGAATTTACTCCACCAGGTATTTTCTTAATTGATTTTTCAAATAAGGAGTGGCTGTTTTGGTGGTTCATTATTTTATTGTTTTTTCTTTGTTTAGTACTTCAATGACTTGTCCATTCCATTGAATAATGGGTATAAAACTGTTGTAATTCGAAAAATTCACATCATAATATATCGAAAAAGGCGATTGCACAGTGATATCTGTGTTCTTGGATTCAAGTTGGAAATATCTGCCATGGTTAAACAAAAGCTCACTATAGGACATCAATAAATCATACCCAATGGCAGAGTATTTACCGGGCATTTTGCCGAATCGTTCAAGATAAGTTTGCTCAAATTTAATGTAAGCAGGACATGTGTAATTAATCAAATCAACTCCTGCGAATACAACATTCAATTTTTCAAGTTTATTTAAGTCAATATGGGTGCCTTCCAGCCAATTATGACTTCCAATGATTCTGATATTGTCATTTCTAATTTCTGTAGCCGATAAGATATCGCTATATAGAGTTTCTGCGTTTTGGGAGGCTGATACAAACACAAAATCATATTGGGGTAAAGCGGTCTCAGAATTTTCGTTAATATCGTTTACAACATTCACGCCTGTAAGTAAGTTAAGTACTTTTTTTCCTTCCCCTTTATTTATTACATAACTCCCTAAAATTTCCTTGCCCGAGTTGATCATGCTATCGGCAAAAACTTTAGCAATTAAGCTGTCTTGACTATTGTTTGCATGAAAAATAATTCCTTTTTGGAGTAGGGTGTCGGAAGCTGTAAAATGAGCTAAATTTTCACCTACTTTCCGGTATGGATAGGAATATAGATAGTAAAAAGGGTTAACCTCAGTGAAAGTATCATTTTTACTGAAAGGATTAATGGTGTTAATTTGGTTTTGAAATGAAAAATCCTGGATTATTCCACTATTAAAAACGGGACCTATTATAAGGTCGGAACTTTGAAGCTCAGGTGAATTAAATTGACTTTTAATTACCGTAGTGTCTCTTTTTGTATCGAACACCAATATATTAAGCTTAGTCTCATTCTTATTTATACTGTCAGCGGCAATTTGAAATCCTCTATAAAATTCAAGAATAAATTCATTTACCTTCGGCCGGGTTTCTATTTTTAGTTGATCCAGGATGAAGGGCATCATTAATGAAATAGTATAGGATTCTTTCTTTTCGTTTTTCGTTATTTCAGAACCAAACTTCTTTTCAATAGATTTATACTTTTTTATTAAATCATTAAGAAGCACAAAGTCTCGTTTTGTGAATGGTTGATGTGTGATTGAATTTGCCAATTGTAGGGCAACGAACTCATTTTCAGGAAAAACATTGTACAAATCCATCAAGCTGTCAATGTCATTTATTTTGGGTATAAAATATTCCTGAATTTGAACGTTTGTTTTTCTTATATCCCTATTGGTTATTTTTTCACTAAAAGCTAAGGCCTGATAAGGATCCTGATTTTCAAAATAAATGTATGACAACCAGTGAAAAACCTCGTTGTTTTGTTTCCAGCTGGGGTATTTTGAAAGATGTTCCAGGAATTTATCTTTTGCAAGGGCATTAAACCCTTCCTTATAGGCAGATAGTGCTGCATAAAATGAAGCGTTTTCAGCGAACGAATTACCTTCCATTGGCTCGGCAAGTTTTTCAAATTGATTTCTGGCCAAACCATAACGCCCCTCTTTAAAGGAAGTTTTAGCATTTAGGTACTGCTGGTTGAAATCAATAGTTTCTTGTGCATGTACTTGCCAACCTATAAAAATTAATAATATGAACAATATCTTTTTCATTCCCATTCGATAGTTGCTGGTGGTTTAGAACTAATATCGTAAACCACCCGGTTTACTCCTTTAACGGAATTTATTATTTTATTGCTGAGATCAGCCAGAAATTTATAGGGAAGAGGATACCAATCGGCAGTCATTCCATCTACACTGGTCACTGCACGAAGACTTACCACATTTTCGTAAGTTCTTTCATCTCCCATTACCCCTACAGATTGTATAGGTAATAAAATTGAGCCGGCTTGCCAAATTTCATTATACAAATTGTGCTCTTTTAGAGCTGAAATGAAGATATGATCTACTTCTTGTAGCACTTTTACCTTGGCTTCAGTAATATCTCCTAAAATTCTTATCCCCAAACCAGGACCCGGAAAAGGATGTCTTCCCAATATGGCACCGTCAATTTCCATTGTCTTACCTACATTTCTTACCTCATCCTTAAATAAGGTGTTTAAGGGCTCAATAACTTTTAATTTCATGAAATCTGGAAGTCCTCCCACATTATGATGAGATTTTATAGTGGCTGAAGGGCCTTTTACTGAAATGGATTCAATTACGTCCGGATAAATAGTTCCTTGGCCCAACCATTTTACATCTTTTATTTTGTGTGCTTCCTCATCAAATACTTCAATAAAGGCATTCCCAATAGCTTTTCGTTTTTCTTCAGGATCTGAAAGCCCTTCCAAAGCTTTATAAAATTTTGAAGAAGCATTTACTCCTTTCACGTTCAACCCCATGTGTTTATAGGAATCAAGAACTTGTCCAAATTCATCTTTTCTAAGTAAACCATTGTCTACAAAAATGCAGTGTAGATTTTTACCAATGGCTTTGTGAATAAGCATGGCTGCTACCGATGAATCAACTCCACCAGATAACCCCATTACCACTTTGTCATTTCCTAAGGTAGCTTTTAAGTTTTCAATGGTATTTTCAACAAAAATATCAGGGGTCCAATCTTGAGTACATTTACTTATATGGACTACAAAATTTCTTAAAAGATCTTTCCCTTGTGTGGTATGCGTAACCTCAGGATGAAATTGGATTCCAAAAACCGGCTTGTCTTTCATTTTATATCCGGCAACTTCAACACTTTCAGTACTAGTGATAACTTCGAAAGTGTCAGGTAAGAAGGAAATAGTATCTCCATGCGACATCCAAACCTGGCTGTCCAATTCAATTTCTTTCATCAAAGCATTATGCTGGTCAATCTTATGTAGGTTGGCCCGTCCAAATTCTCTGATTTTAGAGGGAAGAACATTCCCCCCATACTTCTTGGCTATTAATTGCGCGCCATAACAAACTCCCAATACGGGTAGATTTCCAAAAAGTGCCAAATCAACATCCGGGGAGGATGGATCCAGTACAGAGCATGGACTTCCCGAAAGGATGATGCCTTTTATAGAATCATTTATTTCAGGAATGTGGTTGTATGGATGTATTTCACAATATGTATTGAGTTCCCTGACCCTTCTGGCAATCAGTTGAGTGTATTGGGACCCGAAATCTAAGATGAGAATTTGTTCTTTCATGCCGCAAAATTAATACCCCGAATGGTTTTTCTGTTAATTAATTGAATATTCTTTGTAGACATGCTACATATTTCTTCTGTATTGGCCACCAACTTCAAACATTATCTTTGAAATTTCACCCAATGAGCAGTGTTTTGTCGTTTCCATCAAAACATCAAAAAGATTGCCATCTGTTAAGGCCATGGTTTTTAGTTTGCCCAAATATTCCTGACTCTCAAGTTGGTTTATCTTTTTAAAGAGGGCTAATGTGTCTATTTGTTGCTCTTTTTCTTCAGTAGTAGCCCTTATAACCTCTTTTGGTAAAATAGTTGGAGACCCTTTCGAATTGAGGTATGTATTGACACCAATTATTGGATATTCCCCGGTGTGCTTCAATGTTTCATAATACAGACTTTCTTCCTGAATTTTTCCCCTTTGATACATGGTTTCCATAGCCCCCAAAACGCCTCCTCTTTCTGTAATTCTGTCAAATTCTGTTAAAACAGCCTCCTCAACAAGGTCGGTGAGTTCTTCTATAATAAAAGAACCCTGAAGGGGATTTTCGTTTTTTGCCAATCCTAATTCCTTATTGATAATTAATTGGATGGCGATTGCTCTTCTAACTGAATCTTCAGTTGGTGTGGTAATGGCCTCGTCATAAGCGTTGGTATGAAGAGAATTGCAATTATCATAGATGGCGTAAAGTGCTTGAAGGGTGG
>JAOUKG010000318.1 GCA_029882725.1 Cyclobacteriaceae bacterium | reverse complement strand
TTGCTCCACTTTCGTGGGAAGCCCCGTAGAAGGACCCCCTCTTTGCACATTGACAATTACCAGAGGAACTTCGGCCATGGAAGCCAAGCCAATAAATTCAGTTTTTAAAGCGATACCCGGACCCGACGTAATAGTTACAGCCGTTTTTCCGGCATAGGAACTACCAATGGCAAACCCAATCGCCGCAATTTCGTCTTCGGCCTGGTGTACACGGCCACCGGCATCATTGATACACTCGGCAAGTAAGTGAGATGCCGAAGTGGCAGGAGTAATGGGATACATGGAGCACACCTCAATACCCGCAGCAACCACACCCAGGGCAATGGCTTCGTTTCCATTCATTACCACCTTGGCCACCTGATTTTGATCGGAGGGTAAATCGTAATGATAGGGTAGGTTTTTGGCCGCCCATTCATAACCACCTTTCAGCAATTTAATATTGGATTCAATTACACCTTCCAACTTTTTTCTGAACGTATAGCGTATCTGCTCTTCAGCAATACTTAAATCCCTGTTATATATATAGGACAAAAGCCCTAGTACCCACATATTTTTACCCCTTTTGGCATTTCCGATGATTCTCACACATTCATCTTCCATAGGGATTTCTGTTACAGCATATCCCCGGTTTTTAAAATCAGCCAAAGCCTCTGCATATTGTTTGCGGATATATTCCGAATCGTCTTTGGCCCATTTATTTTCCATAAGGAAAATAGTGCCCTCCCTGTATGCATTTTGTTTAATCCTGGCATAGGGTACCTGTTCATTAAGGGCAACTACCAGATCTGCCTCGTTTCCCATATTAGTAATCTCAGTTTCCCCAATTCGAATCCGAATTCCCGATGCACTTTCAATAGTACGGGCGGGGGGTTGGATTTCTGCGGGAATAATCTCAACGGTCCAAACACCATTTCCCATTTTCGCTGAGATGGCGGCAAAGGATTGCCCGCATTTTTGGGCTCCTTCACCGGAGTCGGATACGATCTCTACAATGTGTTGTTTTAGCCTTTTCCGAGTGGAAATGCCTTTCTTTGATTCTGTTGCTGCCTCCATAATTGGATAAATTAAATCTATCCCTAAGTTGGTAAATGAGGTGGTCGAAATACATGATTAAAATCAGTAAAAGGAATGATTAAAGGAAGAGGATTGAGGGATTGGGTGGAACTCATTGTAATACCAGTATCTCGATTTGCGATTCAATGCTGTTTACTTAAAGGTATTATAGTACTAGGATCCATACTAATGATCCTGGAGGGGTCACCCATCAATAGCCCCGGGTCATCTCCGCGACTTGTAGATGAGATGACCCGAGGCAAAGAAGTAGAAACAGCAATCGAACCTGTAGGAGTCGAATGCAGAATGACACCATTCACCGCGTCTTCGACACAGTGTTATTAAGGAGCGACCCCTCCGGTGACGGAAATAAGTATGTATTCCCCAATAGTAAAAGGTATTAATTTTCGAATTGCGGATTTTCTGCCCGTAAAGTTATGTGGCAGGTGCAGAAAATTTTCTGCCTCTACTTTTTCATTTTTATTATTACCACACCATTAGCTCCTTTCTTTCCATACACTTCTGTTGCGCTTTCACCTTTCAAAACTTCTACACTTTCAATTTCTGTTGTATCTACATCTTCAACAGAAGGAACTGTTCTTTCACCATTACTATCCTTTATGATATATAAGGGCTGTTTTTCAATTGAATTCATCCCATCAATTTTTAACAAGACACGGGGATTTTCACTTAAGGATGTAATCAAATCTGAACTTAATATTTCTGATTCTGTTTGTACTTTTTTAAGTTTTTCCTGCTGCTCTAAAGTCAGTTTGTTTTTTATCTGTATGAGCATAGTCAGCTTTAATCGTTTCAGCCGATCTTCCATACCCATTACTTTTTCCATTTGAGCCAAGGTTGCTTTTTCATCAACTTTTGCCCCTTTTAGCAATTTCTTTAAGGCTTCAAGTTCCACATCCAAATCCCACTTCAAAGAATTAAATTCGGTAATTTGATTCTGGTATATCTTTTTTATATCTGACACTTGTTGATCCGAAAGACCAATTTCATTTCGATACTTTAATGCCATATCAGCCGTAAATAACTGCGTGTGAAAAATATCTTGCGCAAATAAATTAGCACTTCCTATCACGAAAAACAGGTATAAAATAGTCCTTTTCATAATTATATTTATTTAAATTAAAAATCGTCAATTAATGAGCTTGTAGGAGGCTCCCAAGTATCGATAGCTAAATCATTATTAATCAATGATTTGGTATTGATTGTTTTTTCTTCAGAGAGTATTATTTCAATTCCCACAAATTCAGAATTTTTATCTTTCAAATTATTGAATAAGTAAAATCCAGCCAAAATCAAAAAAGAAGCTGCTACGCCCAATTTAGCCCATAAAAATCCTCGAAAACGGATCGGTTTTATATAAATATCCTCAAATTCAGGAATATTTTTTTTACTGTCCTTTTTCTTTATTTCCTGAAAGAAATAATCTACATCCTCGTCGTTTCTTTTCATTTCTTTTCATTTATAATTAAAGCTTTTACGGCAATTTTACCTCTTTCATAATGAGTTCGAACAGTGCCAATATGCAAGTTCGTAACGTCTGCTATTTGAGCTAATGTCATGTCGTGATAAAAAGCCAATAAAAGCACTTGTTGTTGACGATTTGATAGCCTTTGAAGCAAGTCTCTATAATTTATCGGATCTGTGTCAATTTTTTCTACTTCCTGAAACTTCTCTTCAATTGTATCCAAATCATCAAAAAAAACTCTCTTTTTTAAATAATCCATAGCAGTATTACGGATAATAGAAAACAACCATGTTTTAAACTCTGATTTATCTCTAAAAACTGCCCTACCTTCAGCAATTTTTAAATAAGTCATTTGAAGAACCTCTTTCCCATCATCATCATTATAATTACAAATTTGGTATGCCCACAAAAAAGCATCTCTATGATGCCTCTTCAATAATTGCTCTAGTTCAACTTTATCCATTTATAGTAGTTAGTCTCTAAATGAAGGCTTTTGTATGACAAGAAAACTGCTTTTTTTATTATACCTCCGGATTTTATATAATAAACCTAATTTATAAGTCAGTTATAAAGTAAAAAATAGATGAACACATTGACATTAAAGAGAGTCTGGACGGACGTCCAAACTAACCCAGAATCCAAACTAATCCAGAATCCAAACTAATCCAGAATCCAAACTAACCCCAGCCATCTTCAAAACCACCCCAGAGGCAGGGCTGTGCGCCACCCTTACCTTTTCCTTAATATCTCCGAAATTCTCCCAACCACTTCCTCTGCATTTTTCCTGGTAAAACACAATGGTGGCTTGGTTTTAAGCACGTTATCGTAAGGGCCATCGGTGCTGATTAGCACATTTTGATTACGTAATTCATTTTTGATTTCACTGGCCAATTTGGTATCGGGCAAAAGTGAAGTGCGATCTTTGACAATTTCAACACCTAAAAATAGTCCTGAGCCACGCACGTCACCAATACAATTAAAGTCAGACATAAGGTTTTGAAACAAACTGCGATAATAATGACCCACAAGCCTGGCATTTTGCTGAAGTTCTTCTTCTTCAATGACTTCCAAAACAGATAAACCAATCGCACAGGAAACCGGATTACCACCGAAAGAACTGAAAAATTCCACGCCATTATTGAATGAGTCGGCAATTTCTTCGGTAGTGACCACTGCCCCCATAGGATGACCATTTCCCATGGGTTTTCCCAATATCACAATATCGGGTTCAACACTCTGTGCCTCATATCCCCAAAAGTAATCACCCATTCTACCAAAACCTGTTTGAACTTCATCGCTTATACAAACGCCTCCCTGCTTTCTGATTGCCGGATACACTTCTTTCAAGTACCCATCTGCAAGAGGCACCTGCCCACCACACCCTACTACCGGCTCACTTATAAAAGCAGCAATGGGAATTTCGGAACTTTCAATTTGCGATATGGCCTCTCTGGCAAACTGGCTTCCGGCCTCTGGATTATTACGGTATTTTCCCCGAAAAGTATCCGGTAATTCCGCAACCAAAATATAGTCTTTTTTTCCTTGACCAAATTTATTGCTGAATTTATAATCACTGATATCTATTCCCACTTGCGTATTACCATGATATCCATGCTGCATCACCATTAAAGCATTTTTTTGCGTGTGCGTTCGTGCCAGACGTATAGCCAAATCACTTGCAGCACTTCCTGAATTAACAAAAAATACTTTATTGAGTGATTTCGGGAATTTAGAAAGTAATTTTTCGGAATAACGGGTCAAGATGTCGTACAAATACCGGGTATTTGTATTCAGTTTGGCCATTTGTCGCTGTCCTGCTTCCACTACTTTCGGATGACTATGCCCCACATGAGGAATATTGTTATAGGCATCCAGAAAAGTGTTTCCATACGCATCATACATATACTGAAAAGCAGAACTTTCCATGTAAATGGGCTCTGAATAACTTACTGAAAAGGCTGACGACATCACATTGTGCCTCTCTTTCAATAATTCTTCCACCGGCTGTATTTCCAAAACAGGTAAGCCAATGGTTTGCCGAAAAGTTTGTTCAGCA
>JAOUKG010000317.1 GCA_029882725.1 Cyclobacteriaceae bacterium | reverse complement strand
GATAGAAGGGGCAGACACTGATTACCCCATCAATGCCAACAGTGGTAATTCAGGGGACAAATCCTATCAGGCAGTTGCAACTTCTGTGAACACTGATTATTGCAATACCCTGGTGATGACATTTTTTGCCAACAAGAAGGACTCCTACTGGACCCCGCCCGTTGGTGCCACGGAAGTATATGATGCTCCCAATAATCAGAATGGCCTAACCTCCAATATGCTGGCCTATTTCATCCAGCCTGATGGTGGTGCCACAGGTAATCAGGTTGCCACTGCCACTTACAATGAAGTGTGGGTGGCCCAGCAAGTGGCCATCAAACCGGGCATTTCACTGTCGGGATCATCGGCTGCCAGAACCAGCACTTCGGGCAGGTCCGACTCCGGTGAAACCACTTCAGCGGTCACCGAAGATCAGGAAAACCTTGATTCCGGAACATTACAGGCTTATCCCAATCCGGTTCGTGATTATCTGACCCTCTCTTTCGAAGGAATGGATGTGCAGCCAAATTCCCTTATGGTCATGGATGGATTAGGACGAAGGTACCAGATAAATACCGACTGGAATATTGAAATGCAATCGGTACAGTTGGATATGTCTGCTTTGAACAAAGGATTTTATATAATAAAACTTGAACATGCTACAGGAATGAAGCTACTGAAAGTTTATAAAGAATAGTACTTTGATTCGGCTGTCTCAAAAGTATTTTCTACAGCCAAAAATGACATGATATTGATATTTTCCGTCCCGGAAGGGGGCGGAAAATATCAATATCTATTATTATATTTAATACTCTGAAATGCAATTAATTAAAACATCTCTCTTCACTATATTTTTTTTTCTGCAGTTCCTTTTTGCTGGGGGCCAGTCGTATGAATTGGAAAAACGTATAAAAAATGTGGAAAAGCTACCAGATGACACTTTAAAGGTTAATGAGTTGATTTCCATTAGTCTTGAATATTGTGCAACTGACCCAAAAGAATCTATACTTTTTGGGGAGAAAGCAATTAAGCTATCTAAAGAAATACGATTCCCTAAAGGTTTGGGATATGCATACAAGTCTGTTGGCTTTGGCTATTATTACCTTGCAAATTATTCTGAAGCGGTAGTGCAATTTCAAAATTCCTTGAACGTATTTGATTCACTAAATTTCAAAGTAGGCATAGCAAATATTCTTAGTAATTTGGGTAACACTTATTTTAATGTAAGTGAAAACACAAAAGCCATTGAATTTCAGTTACAATCATTGAAAATTTCTGAAGAATTAAATGATTCAATGCGAATAGGTACTGCACTTAATGGTATTGGTGCTGCATACAACAACGGTAACCCTGAAACCGAGGATCTCGCACTTGAATATTTCCTTAGGGCACTAACAATATTCAATACTATCAATTATGAAGAGGGTATAGGTACTGCCACAATGAATATTGGTGAAATATTTATGAAAAAAAACATGCCGGATTCAGCCATTTCTTATCTGGATGAATCTTTAAAGGTTTACAGCGGAACAAGGGATTCCACCTTTCCTTTGATCATGCTTGGGGAAATATATGGAGAAATGGGAGATTTTGACCAGGCACTTATGTATCAGAAAAGGGCACTTGAAATTGCCAGAGAATTAGAGGCTAATTTGGAAATTGTACAAAGTTTGTTAAGCATTGCAAAAACAAAAGAAAAACAGAAGAACTATAACGAGTCAATTGAATATTACCATCAGGCCGAAGACTTGGCTGATAAGATTGCTGCAATTGAGCCGCTAAAGGATGTATATAAAGGCCTGGCAAGTCTATATGCCAGCCGTGGCAATTATAAAAGTGCCTATTCCTATGATACTATGTACAGTAGTGTAAAGGACTTGTTGTATAATTCAGATAACGACAAAAAAATACAACAGATGTTTTTCAATAACAATCTGGAGAAAAAACAGAGTGAAATTGGTCTGCTAACCAAAGACAAGGAATTACAGGAGGCTGTCATAGAACGTCAGAGGGCAATAAACTATGCTACAGCGGCCATTGGGGTATTATTGATTCTCGTTATTTTTGGAGCCTTAAACCGTTACAGGCATGCCCGCAAGACAAATTCTATTATAAAAAAGGAGAGGGACCGTTCCAAAGAATTGCTGTTGAATATTCTTCCTGAAGAAACAGCCCATGAACTGGAGACCAGCGGGTTTGCAAAAACACATTTATATGAAAGTGTTACCGTACTGTTTACAGATTTTAAAGGATTTTCCTCAATTGCTGCCAATTTGACACCGCAAGCTCTTGTGGGCGAGCTCAATATTTACTTTTGCAAGTTTGACCAGATTGTTGATAAATACGGCTTGGAGAAAATCAAAACAATTGGTGATGCATATATGTGTGCAGGAGGAATTCCAGTAGTGAATAACACACATCCCCTGAACGCGGTAAAGGCGGCCTTGGAAATGCAGGCCTATATGGAAAAAGAAATGTTGGAAAGAGAAAGCCGTGGTGAAAAAGGATGGGAACTACGGGTAGGAATACATACCGGATCGATTGTGGCCGGAGTGGTGGGACAAAAGAAATATGCATATGACATCTGGGGAGACACAGTCAATGTAGCCAGCAGAATGGAGTCTGGAGGCGAACCTGGAAAAGTGAACATATCTGCCAGTACATACGAACTTATCAAGGATAAGTATGAGTGTGAATACAGGGGAAAGATTTCAGCAAAGAATATTGGTGAGGTGGATATGTATTTTGTAGGGGCTAAGGTAGAGGTTACAGAGCATGATTTAGCAATTACTCAAGGTGCTTAGGATTATACTATGGATAAAAATATAGGGTGTGCAGATTGAATATATTTATTGAAAATTACCACTGGATTCCTGATTTTCGAACACTTCCTTCCAGAATAGCTTCAACACCCAGTTCCTCCCCAATAGTTTTAATATTAACTTCCCTTCCTTTATAATGAAAAGAAGAGGTGCGTCCCGTGACACGCAGGCCAGGTTGTTTGGAAAGCACATTGATTAATTCAGCAGCAATACCATCACTAAAATATTCCTGATCACCACCTGGACTCATATCTTCGAAAGGCAAAATGGCAATTGTCTCTTTGTCTTCATCATCCAGTTCATGTATTTTCACAGGAAGAATTCTACTTGTTACATTTCCGTTATGCAGTGTAATATCCCTGCCCAAGCTATCTTCTTGTGCTAGTTTATTAAAAGTGATAAACTCGTGTTGCCAGGCAAAACTTTTTGTGTCGCAATAGGTCTGGGAAATAATGGGGATAAATATCAGGCACTTGAGTTTGCCTTCGAGGCTTTTGTCGACATTGTGGGTTTCCAGCAGGCCATCGTGAGGATTTTCATCGAAGTAGACGGAGATGGGGTCCTTGAAGGTGGCATCAAGTTCCCGTTTGAGGGCATCGACAAATTCGGTTACCCAGCCATCGTACATATTGTCTTTGTGGCGGTAGGAGATGAAGATGTCGTAAGAGACGTTGTGTGCAACGCCTGTACCATATGAGGGCAAGATAGAGGCCATGGAGCAAATATAAAAAATTAAGGGAATGCTACCTGTATTATGAGGGCGTATGGGATAGGTGTGTATGCAATGATGGGCGTTGTGATATGTGTGTATGCAATGATGGGCGTATGCGATATGTGTGTATGCAATAATGGGCGTATGCGATACGCCCCTACGTGGGTAACGTAACGGTGAATGTTGCGCCGTTGCCGGGGGTGCTGTCCACGGTGATCTCGCCACCGTGGGCCTTCACGATGTCGAAACTCATGCTGAGGCCGAGACCGGTGCCCTGACCGGTGGGTTTGGTGGTGAAGAAGGGCTGGAAGATTTTCTCTTTAATCTCAGGAGGGATGCCGGGGCCGTTGTCGGTGACTTGTATTGTGATGGAGTTGGAGGCTTTTTGGGTGGTTATTTTGACTAGGGGAGTCTGTTTATTTGCAATTCTTTAGCCGCGTGGAAGGCGTTGGTAATCAGGTTAAGCAGCACGCGGCCAACATCCTGAGGTACCGCGTTTATTGTACCGACATTTTCACCTAATTCAGTGACCATTTCGGCGTTGAAGGATTTGTCTTTGGCGCGGAGGCCATGATAGGCGAGGCGGAGGTACTCGTCGCAGAGGGCATTGATATCGGTAGGTTCCTGTACATTATTACTGCCACGGGAGTGTTGAAGCATGCTTTTGACAATGTCGGCGGCGCGCTTGCCGTGGTGGTTGATTTTGGCGAGGTTCTGTTTTACATCATCGGCAATGGCTCCTGCTTCTTCCAGATCGCCGTTTTTCATTTCTTCCATCATTTCATCGATGAGTTCGTTGCTCACTTCAGAGAAATTATTGACAAAGTTCAACGGATTCTGGATTTCGTGGGCAATTCCGGCGGTAAGCTCACCGAGGGAGGCCATTTTTTCGGAATGGATGAGTTGGGACTGGGTGGATTTGAGGTTTTTTAAAGTCTCCTCTAAACGGTCCCTTTCTTCTCTGATGAGGCGGGAATGCTCCTGTGCTATTTGTAAATCTTCAAATCTTTGATATGCTATACCAAATGCCTTCGCCATGTTTAGGAGGATCTGTTGGGTTAGGGGATCAGGTTCTTGCACAAAATC
>JAOUKG010000316.1 GCA_029882725.1 Cyclobacteriaceae bacterium | reverse complement strand
TACTTCCGATCTTTTTAATACGGTATAATTAGCTTCTCTAAAAAAATTCAACTCTTTATGATCAGCAGGCACGGCGGGTGTATATACAATAAGACTCCCTTTATTATCCTGAAGCACTTGAGAGGGAACAAGTTCAAGATTGTCTTCAAAATGAATAGACATACCCTCCAACTGCAATTGAGTGGTCAGACTGGTTTCTGTGCGATCATATCCAGCTACCTCAAGTCCCATAGCATAGAAATAACGGGCCAGGGCACTCATGCCTATGCCGCCAATTCCAATAAAATAGATCCTATGGTAATTATTCCAACTCAATTTAAAATCATTTTTAAGTGTTTTACAATATCTTTAGTAGCATCAGGCTTGGCTAGTTTTTTAATTTCCTTTGCCAGCTTGATTAGTAATTCTTCATTATTTGCTGTTTCGATCAACACATCAATCAGTTTCTCCTTAGCTACAGCATCTTCTACAAGAAGAGCAGCATCCTGTTTCACCAGGCTTTCAGCATTCTTCCTTTGATGATCGGCGGCCACATTTGGCGAAGGCACAAAAATCACAGGCAATCCCGCAATACACAATTCGGAAATAGACAATGCTCCCGCTCTTGAAATCACTATGTCAGCACAACTATATGCATAGTCCATCCTGTCAATAAATTGATTTATTGCAACACCCTGTTCAATTCCAACACTTGATCTATCCAACATCTCCTCATAATAGAGTTTACCCGTTTGCCATAAAACCTGAAACCCTGCATCAACCAATCTATTTACTCCGGAAACTATACTTTCATTAATAGTACGAGCCCCCAAAGAACCGCCAATAATCAAGACCGTTTTCTTATTATCAGCCAACCCAAAATAAGTAAGAGCTTCACTTCTTTTAGTTTTTGAACCATCTATATCTTCCCGAACCGGGTTGCCTGTAAACACAACTTTTGCCGGATCAAAATATCTATCCATATTATCATAAGCCACACAAACTTTCTTCGCATATCTGGATAATTTCCTGTTTGTTAATCCAGGATATGAATTTTGTTCCTGGAGCAATACGGGAATATTCTTTCTGCTTGCAGCAATTACGGTCGGCCCACTTGCATACCCCCCTGTTCCAACTATAGCATCAGGCTTAAATTTTTTGATTATCCTTGAGGCTTTCAAAACACTTAAAATCAATTTTATTGGAAACAACAAATTCTCAAAAGTAAGCTTTCGCTGAAGTCCACTTATCCATAACCCCTCAATTTCATAACCGGCAGCAGGAACCCTGGTCATTTCCATCTTTCCTTTTGCTCCAATGAAAAGGATTTCAGAAAGAGGATTTTGTTTTTTCAACTCATTAGCTACTGCTAAAGCTGGAAAAATATGTCCTCCGGTGCCTCCTCCGCTAACAATTAGTCGATATGGTCTGTTTTCAGTCATATTTATGCAGCTTTCGGCATATTTTTATGAATATTTTTCTTCATATCCCAAGTTTCGTCGGTTTCCCCACGACTCACACTGAGAATGATTCCCAAGGAAACCCCGGTAAATAACAGAGAGGTTCCCCCCATACTTATCAAAGGCAAAGGAATTCCAGTAACAGGCCCCAACCCAACTACAACCCCCATATTTACAAATGCCTGCAGTACCAAAGCAAAAGTTAACCCTGCCGACAATAACCCTCCAAAGGCCATCTCACTATCAGCTACTGATTTAATTCCCCTATATAATAAAATGAGATATAAAATTATCACCATTACACCACCCACTACTCCATACTCCTCAACGATTATAGCATAGACAAAATCTGAGTATGGGTGAGGTAAAATATTTCTTTGTGTACTGTTTCCCGGTCCTTTTCCAAAAACGCCTCCATTAGCAAGTGCTATTCTTCCTTGTTCAGCCTGAAATGGCAGATTTTCACCACTTATAAATGAGTCAATCCTGCTTATCACGGTCGTACCTCTATCTCCCACAACAAAAGCAACACTTCCAGCTAAAATTCCCACAAAGGCAAGCATAGCCAAATATTTCACAGGCACTCTACCTATAAAGAGAATAAGCATGCATGTAATAAATAAGAGTATGGCCGAAGAGAAGTTAGCAAGTGCAATTAATCCGCATATTACACCTACCCATATTAAAATCGGTATTAAAGTTTCCTTGATATTGGATATATCCTGTTGCTTTTTACTAAGCATACTGGCAAGATTCATGATCAATGCCAAGCTGGCAAAATCAGAAGGCTGAAACGATTGGTTAATTAAAGGCAAATGCAACCAACGTGGGGCTTCATTCAACCTGATACCGTCAACAAAAGTGTATATTAGCAACGGTACACTTAGCCATAACGCCAACCTTGATAACTTTGAATAGTAACGATAATCCAGTTTATGAGCTACATACATGGCTCCTAACCCCAACAACACCAACATACTGTGTTTAAAAAGATAACTTTCAGGATTGGCCATTTTCTTGAATGCCAAAGTGCCTGTGGCACTATACACTACCAAAATACTGATAATGGACAGGGCCAAAACCACCATCCATATAACAGGGTCTCCCTTTATATTGCGATCGGTCCAGTTTTTTACATTATCAATCATGATTCCTTCAATTTATAATCTGACTTCAATTGTGAAACAGCCCATTTGAACTGATCTCCTCTGTCTTCATAATTTCTAAACAAATCAAAACTTGCACATGCCGGTGACAACAATACCACGTCATTTTTTCTGGCATAATCCAAAGCCATTTTAACCGCAGTTTTAATATCACTTGCCTCAGAAATAGAATCAATTCTTCCGGAAAAGGCTGCTTTTAACCTTTCATTATCCACTCCTAAACAAACCAGTGCTTTTACATTTTTATCTACAAGATCGTAGAGCTCCGCATAATTATTTCCTTTATCCACACCTCCTGCAATCCAAACAAGGGGGCTATGGAAACTATCAAGGGCATATTTTACAGCATCAACATTGGTAGCCTTGCTATCATTTATAAAATTGACACCAAAAACAGATCCTGCCGGCTCCAGCCTGTGTGGAACAGATGGAAAAGAAGCAAGTCCTTTTTTAATTCCTACCCAATCAGCTCCCATGTGTCGTACTGCGATAATGGCACACATAACATTAAACATATTGTGCTTTCCTCTTAACGAGATCTCAGAAAAAGGAACTTTCATTGTCCCCGTATCTTCTTCAATTATTACATTTTTTGAATCAACATAGGCAGTGGCTTTATTTGTTTCTATCGAAACCGATTTGCTAGCAGCACCTGTAAATTGAGGTTGGGAATATTCATTATCAGCATTGTAAATAAATAACCCTTCCTTCTTTATTGTCTTTTCTATAATATGTTTACTGGAAATATAATTTTCAAAAGAACCATATCTGTTCAAATGGTCGGGTGTAATATTAAGCAATACCCCTACATCAGTTTTTATATCTTTTAGTCCGTCTAGTTGAAAGCTGCTAGCCTCAACCACATAAACCTGTATTCCATCTTCTGTAGCCACTGTTTCGGCAAAACTTTTACCCACATTGCCTACAGCCACAGCCCGGATACCACATGTTTTCAAAATATGGGCTGTTAACATAGTGGTGGTGGTTTTACCATTAGTGCCTGTTATCATTATGATACCAGCAGAAGTAAACCGTGATGCAAATTCCAATTCATCAATTGCGGGGATTCCTCTTTTGGCCGCTGTTTTCAAAACATCAACGGTATTTGGAATTCCGGGGCTTTTAATTATAAATTCGGAAGCCATAACTTTATCCAAAGTATGTCCTCCCTCCTCAAATGACACGCCCAATTTGGTTAATAAGGCTTTATCATCATTAGATATTTGATTCAATTCTGATAAAAAAACAGAAAAACCCTGCTTTACAGCAAGTTTTGCAGCTCCTATACCACTAATTCCGGCTCCCAATATGGTAATTTGTCCTTTCATCTAAGCTTAAGTGTTGCTAAACTAATTATGGCCAAAAGTATTCCTACAATCCAAAATCGGGTTACAATCTTGGACTCATGGTATTCAAGTTTTTGATAATGGTGATGCAAAGGCGACATTTTAAAAATCCTTCTCCCTTCACCATATTTCTTTCTCGTGTATTTGAAATACCCCACCTGTATAATTACAGAAAGGTTTTCAATTAAGAATATCCCACAAAGTATAGGTATCATCAATTCCTTTCTAACTGCTAAAGCCAAAACGGCAATAATACCCCCCAGCGACAAACTTCCGGTATCTCCCATAAAAACCTGAGCAGGAAAGGCATTGTACCACAAAAATCCCAAACAAGCTCCCACAAAAGCAGTACAGAAAATTACCAACTCACTCAAATTGGGAATATGCATAATATTGAGATACCCACTAAAGTCATAACGACCAGATACATAGGCAAAAATGGCCAATGTTAACCCTATTATTGCTGAAGTTCCAGCTGCAAGCCCATCAATACCATCGGTAATATTGGCACCGTTGGAAACTGCCGTGACAACCAATACAACAAGAAGAATATAGATTACCCAGGTATATTCATGCCCAACAAATGGCAACAAGGTATCATAATCCAGTTCATTGTCTTTTACAAAAGGAACAGTGGTTTTACTTGACTTTACGTCAGAAT
>JAOUKG010000315.1 GCA_029882725.1 Cyclobacteriaceae bacterium | reverse complement strand
CTTTTTTTCTCTATTATGCCTCCCCTATTCCACATGTTGCATTGCAGGCCAAAGAAAAATGGGTGAATTACTATCTGGAAAAATTTGGAGATGAACCTCCCTACACAGGAAATAAAGGCTACTTTCCTAACAGATATCCTCATGCATCTTACGCAGCTATGATTTCAACACTCGATGAACAAGTCGGAGAAATTATAGCAAAATTAAAAAAACTTAATATTGAAGATAATACAATCATCATTTTCACTTCCGATAACGGTCCCTCCTATGCCGGAGGTGCAGATCCTGAATGGTTTGATAGTGCAAAACCTTTTAAAAGTAGCTACGGTTGGGCAAAAGGCTTCCTGAAAGAAGGTGGAATTCGTGTACCTATGGTGGTAAAGTGGCCCAGACAAATTAATCCTGGAACAAAATCGGATGTAATTTCTTGCTTTCAGGATATGCTTCCCACTTTTTTAGACATTACAAATACAACCCCAACTGTAGTAACTGATGGTAAAAGTCTTTTACCTGCCTTAAAAGGTAGTAATGAACAAATACACCCTTATTTATATTGGGAGTTCCCTGAATATGGTGGGCAACAAGCCGTAAGAATGGGACCATGGAAAATATATAGAGCCAACATAAATAATGAAAAAAAACCTCTGTCCCTGGAATTATTCAACTTAGAAAATGACCCTCAGGAGTTACATGATGTAAGTGCTGAATATCCCCAAATACTGGATTCACTTTTACAAATTATGGCAAAAGAGCATACCGTGTCACCGTTAGATAGATTTCATTTGAAAAAGTTAGGTGATAAATAGACTTGTTTATAGAGTAGAATCCTATAGAAAAATGTGGGTTAATATTCAGAATTTGTCTGGTAGCATAAAAGTTATTGGTTAATTTTGTGGTTTAGTAATAAAACAGGTTAAAAAAATACGCAATGAGTGAGCTTTCGGCTAAATATGCCCCTTCAGAGGTAGAAGATAAATGGTATTCTTATTGGATGGAAAAGGGCTTCTTTAAAAGCCAACCCAATCCGGAAAAAGAATCATTCACTATTGTTATTCCTCCCCCTAATGTAACGGGTATTTTACACATGGGGCATATGTTAAATAACACCATCCAGGATATTCTCACAAGAAAGGCAAGGATGGACGGCAAAGAGGCACTTTGGCTTCCAGGCACCGACCATGCATCTATCGCTACAGAAGCAAAAGTAGTTGGATTCCTGAGAGAGAAAGGAATAAAAAAATCTGATTTAAGCCGCGATGAATTTCTTAAATACGCATGGGAATGGAAAGAAAAATATGGCGGAATAATTCTTGAACAACTTAAAAAACTAGGTGCAAGTTGTGATTGGGATAGAACTGCCTTCACCATGGATGATTACTATTATAAGTCAGTAATCCGTGTTTTTGTTGATTTACATAAAAAAGGATACATATACAGAGGCCTTCGCATGATAAACTGGGATTGTGAAGCTCAAACTGCATTGTCAAATGAAGAGGTTGTATACAGAGAAGATGGCGAAAATGCCACAATGTATTCCGTTAAATATAAAATTGAAGGTACAGAGGATCAATACGTTACTATTGCAACAGTAAGGCCCGAAACTATTTTAGGTGACACAGCAATAGCTGTAAATCCCGATGACGAAAGATATGCACATCTGGTAGGTAAAAAAGCCATTGTTCCATTTGTGAACCGTGCTATTCCCATAATTGCTGATGGCTACGTTGACAAAGAATTTGGAACCGGATGTTTAAAAGTAACCCCAGCCCACGATACTAATGATTATGAAATTGGCAAAAGACATAATCTGGACTTAATTGATACATTAAATGCCGATGGCACTCTAAATGAAGCCTGCGGCATTGAGAAATTTATTGGAAAGGATAGGTTTGTAGCCAGAAAAATGATTGTTAAAGATCTTGAAGAGGCTGGTATTTTAGTTGGTAAGAAAGACTTTGTAACAAAAATTGGTCGTTCAGAGCGAACTGATTCGGTTGTAGAACCCAGACTATCACTGCAGTGGTTTATTAAAATGAAGGAAATCTCTAAACGCGCACTTGATGCCGTTGAAAATGATGAGGTTTTGCTTCATCCTTCAAAATTTAAAAATACATACAGACACTGGATGGAAAATGTTCGTGACTGGTGTATATCAAGGCAATTGTGGTGGGGTCAAAGAATACCCGCTTATTACTATGGTGAAAATGAGGATGATTTCGTTGTTGCTGAAACTCAGGAAGAAGCATTGATGCTTGCCAGAGAAAAATCCGGAAATTCCCAATTACCTCTTTCAAGCCTAAAACAAGACGAAGATGTGTTGGATACCTGGGCAAGTTCCTGGTTATGGCCTACAGCTCCTTTTCATGCTTTCGAGGATGATCAATTTGATAAAGAAACCGGAAAAATAATTCTTAGTAAAGACCATGAACTTAGTTACTATTACCCCACTTCAGTATTAGTAACCGCTCCGGAAATTCTATTTTTCTGGGTTGCAAGAATGATTATTGCGGGATATGAATACACGGGTGAAAAACCCTTCAAAGACGTTTATCTTACAGGAATAGTTCGGGATAAAGCAGGTAGAAAAATGTCCAAATCGCTTGGAAATAGCCCTGACCCTCTTGAATTGATTGAAAAGTATGGAGCCGATGCAGTCCGTACCGGAATGCTTTTTAGCTCACCTGCCGGAAATGATCTTCTTTTTGACATTAAATTATGTGAGCAAGGAAGAAATTTCGCCAATAAGATCTGGAATGCCTATAGATTGCTGGATGGTTGGGAAAAAGTAGAAGGTGATTCCTATGACAGAACACCCATTATTTGGTTTAAAGAAAGGTTAAATCAGGCTATACTAGAAATAGAAGACCACTTTTCAAAATTCAGAATATCAGATGCTCTAATGTCTGTATATAAATTGATTTGGGACGATTTCTGCTCGTGGTACCTGGAAATGATTAAGCCCGAATTTGGAAGTCCTATAAATCAAAATCTATATAACGAGACGCGGGTATTTTTCGAAGAATTGATGAAATTACTCCATCCATTTATGCCTTTTATTTCTGAAGAATTATGGCATGCATTGAAGGAGCGCAAACCAAATGATTCTTTAATGTTAACACCGTGGCCAAAAGTAACAACTTCCGATCAGGAAATAGTTAAGGAGGCTGAACTTGCATTTGAAATTATTGGGCAAATAAGAAATTACAGAAATAAAAAATCTATAAAACCGAAAGAAGCATTAAAATGCTATTTTACGGGAAAAGACTTATCAACCTCCATATTTGCACCCACAATAAAGAAATTGGCTGTTCTTGAAGAATTCAGTTTAACTAATGAAGAGTTTACGCCTGTATTTATTACGGAAGGTAATCAATTCAACATACCCGTAGATGAATCATTAAATGAAGAAGCCGAAATTGAACGTTTATCGAAAGAATTGGAATATCAGGAAGGGTTCAGAAATATAATTTTGAAAAAACTTGAAAATAAAAGGTTTGTAGACAATGCTCCTCCACAAGTAGTTGAAAGTGAAAATAAAAAATTACAAGATGCTGAGGCTAAAATTTTGGTACTAAAAGAAAGTATTGAAAGATTTCAAAATTAAACACTGTTAATTGCGTATAGACGATGCAACACATCGTCTATACGCAATACATTGCAAATCTACCGTTAATACCTACCGGCAATAAACAATTCCATGTCCTTGTATTTTATCCCAAATTTTCTGCCAATGTTGGGATTTGTAAGGTGCCCATTGTAACAATATACCCCTTTCATAAACCAGGAGTGTGCAAAAATCATTTCCTCTAAACCCCCTTCATCCCCTGCACGAAGGATGGTAGGTGTAAATATATTACTTAAGGCAGTACTTGCTGTATGAGCAACTCTCGAAGCTATGTTAGGCACACAATAGTGTATAACACCATGTCGGCGAAAGATAGGATTATTCAATGTGGTTATATCGGAGGTTTCAATACACCCCCCCTGATCAATGGTAAGGTCAATAATAAGTGAATCTGGCCTCATATTTGCGACCATTTCATCTGTAATAACATGTTTTACCCTGCCTTTTTCATGTCTTAAAGCACCTATTAACACATCAGCATCTTTAAGGGTATTGCTCAAAGTAAAAGTGTCTATAGTAGAAGTATATACTTGCTGGCCAATAGCATGTTTTATTCTTCTCAATTTATACAAATGATTATCAAAAATCGAAATATCAGCACCCATTCCCAAAGCAGCTCTGGCTGCATATTCTGCTACAGTTCCAGCACCAAGTATAACCACTTTTGTGGGGGGTACCCCTGTGATTCCTCCAATTATAATTCCTTTGCCACTAAATGAATTACTGAGATATTCGGCAGCTATTAACATAACAGTACTCCCTGCTATTTCACTCATGGCCCTTATTATTGGAAACCCACCTACCTTATCTTCAATAAATTCGTAGGCTATGGCTGTGATTTTCTTTTTGTTCAACAAGGATATATATTCAGGATTTTGATTACCTATCTGTAATGCGGAAATCAATACCTGATTTGTTTTCATCAAACCAATCTCATCATGAGTAGGAGGCTCTATTTTTAGTATTATGTTGGCTTCATAAACCTCCTC
>JAOUKG010000002.1 GCA_029882725.1 Cyclobacteriaceae bacterium | reverse complement strand
TTCATAGGTGGTGGCCCTACCATTGGGATCCGTTTGTGAGGTCATGCCCAAGTAGAGGTCATAGAGGTAGTAAGTCGCCTGACAGCCCCCTGTGTTATGTAGGGTGGTCTGAAGGTTCCCCAGCCATGTGCCCAGTTGGGCATTGTCATACGTCTGTACCAGGTCTAATGTTGCCTGGCCCCCTGCCAGGGAAAGGAGCTGGTCATAACCCATGCCCACTACCATCATAATGGGACGGGAATAATCGTAGCCCCATAAAAAGGCCGACACCTGGTTGCCCTCTTTATTTATTTCAATGATGTTTTTGTTGGCATCTTGTCGAATATTCACCTTTTCCTTCAACCTACTGTCATTGGGAGTGCCATCGAAGGTCTTTACGTAATCGTTTACTGGGCTGGGCTCTTCCAGGTAATGGGTGTTCTTTAAGTATACATGATCAAGTACCGGATCATATAGATACCCGTTAACCGATGCTGACAGGGTGCCATCCATATTGCTCACAATGGTCTCTAGTGGCTGGGAAACCATGTTTTTGGCCAACAACTGGCCCACCTCGGCTGCCGGTGCCGTGATATCCTTTGGATAGGTGTACCCGGTACTGGTCAGTTGCCCCTGGGAATCCCACACGTCCTGTCGGGTCAAAAAATCATGGTTACCATCATAATAAAACTGTTGTGCCTTCTCATTGATGAGTGTGTCAATTCCCAAATAGTCATATGTGCGGGAATATGTTTTAGTAAGATTCGTTCTAAATTGTATCTGGGATCTGTATGGATATATCTCGTAGTTAAATGCCCAGGCTCCACTCATTAATATAGGCGTCCTAAGATCCAACCCATACATTTCTTTTGTCTTTATACTTTGATATTGGTTCTCAATTTCATAAATCTTTACATAATCTTCCCCATCCCATTTAAAGGAAATCTCCTTTAATAACTTTCCATTTAAACTATGTGAAACCGTTGAATTTGGTGGGGGTGTTACCGGCAATGCATAACTCATCAGAAAGGAAGCTCTTTCAGCACCGAATACATAATCAACAAAATTTGAATATTCATATACTTTTTTTCCGTTCTCAGGAAATGAATATTCCTCAACACGAGAATAACCAATATGATTGCCGGAATTTTTTGATTGTAGCTGAAATTGAGGACTAGAGGACATGAAAAATTCACTGAAAGAACACAGACCTCCCTCAACCAATTCCATTCCCTCTTCAAAGTGTCCATATCTGGGTCTTACCATTAATAATCCCGAAGAGCTTATTCCATCCTCCTTAACGTATTTATAACTATTATTCCCTATGACATCCCCATTACTATTTTTATTGATAATTTCTTTAATTCTTAAACCGCCTACATAATTTTTGGTGCCATTAATATCCTTTTCCACCATATACCTGTAGCTGGATATAATCTCTTGAAATTGATAATTTGAACCCGTAGAAGCCATAAACATCTCAATGATATATTTTCCTTTGGGAATAGAGTAATTCTGTTGAAATGTGAACGGTTGATACTGCTGTCCAGTTTTACAATACAGGCAGCCTAGATCTCCTTCTTGTACACAGGGATCAGTCCCAAGGCTGACACGCTGATACACAATAGAACCGTCTAAACTTCTTAGTTCAATATAACCATCTAGATAGGGTACCTGGTCACAAGGAACCCCAAATCGAAAAGAAACAGAAGCCTCCACATCAGTTGAATAACCATCAACATCAACAAGCATTTCACTGAGATCCAAGGTATCTATCATAATTGTATCCATCTCGCTACTTAAGTAGTTCTTTTGAGTAGTTTTGTATTCATAGAAAAGTTGCATCTCGCTAAAAGTGGAATAATCCCTCCCGTCATAATCTGATTGGTCATAAGTTATATCATGGGGTTCAAACACAAACTCAGTTGAACCACCCGTAGGGTAGGTAACTTTCTCCAGAACCATGATACTCATGCTAATAGGGTTGGGATCCCTCTCAAACCCTATCAGTGACATCGTATAGTTTAGCAATGAATTGGTATTTAGATGTAATAGACTAGGCACCAAGGAGATGTTTCCTCTATTTTCATTATAAAACCCCCAGTGATCTTGGGCAAATGAAGCTTTTGAGGGAGGTGATTTGGTGCTATAATCGAAAATATACGGTTTATGAACCGTTACACCTTCATTTCCAACTCCTGTTTCTTGTATACTTAGTAATTTGAGTCTCTTATCAAGATATCCTGACATAGTACTATCAATAACTGACTGATAGTAACTTCTGCCTGTGCCCGTGAAATAATCATACGAAAAAACAAATGATTTCCTCTCAACCTTTTGATGGTCTTTAACTACTATACTATCTAACTTAATATCATGTTCCAGATCCTCCCTATCGCCATAATAGAAGTAAACTGTTTGATTATTGCTCGATATCGAGTCCAAAAACTTGTTTCTATATAATTTACCCTCTACTGGCTGATAAATACCAGGGCGAGGAGGAGACATTTGTATAGAGCACGACTCCCAACGGTTAATCAACTTTTTTTCGACAAATGAAGACAATGGCTTTATATACTGAGTCGATCCAAAATCTCCATAGCTTAATTGGAAAACCTCTCCATTAACAGACTTTATCTCAGTAAGGTACCATGAAGATTTATGTGGGTCCCCTCCGATATTATCCCAATACTCCTCAATACTACTAAAAGTATATTTTGTGCCATTTACATCTGTTATAACCCAATAATTAAATCCTTCACCAATCTCAATACTCAAGTCTGTGTACTTCGAAAAAACAATCTCTTTATTTCTTTTTAATATAAAAGAACCACTTCCTCCAGGAAAACTAAAACTATAAACGTCTGGCTGAAAATCGTTGGATGTACTAGCTAAATCTAAATATATTGTATCTAACGTACCTTGCAAATAGTTAACTTGTGTTTGTCTATTATAGTATTGATATGAGTTCGGGTCGTTATCAAATCCTTCTGCTAATTCTGGAATAATATCATTGTGATATCCACCATAAACAGTTCCTGCATTATGATCATCCTGCCCCATCACTGTTCTGGATATAACTCCACCTGCATTCAGAACAAAACCTAGCCCAACCCTACTTGCCTCTTGGGCTACCTTTACTCCGGTAGCATTATAATCAACAGAAATAGGAAGTGACAAACCCCTTTCATTGATCTCATGTATTGGTACACTTATCGTTGCAGCACCCGTATAGTAACCAACGGGAACTTTACCATACTCTATTATAGCTGCTGCATTTGGAGAGGGAGGTACAACCTTCATATTAAGAAGATCGGAATCCTGAGAATACCTGCTTTTGAACATATTGTGAATACCAAGAGTAAACAAATACTTTTTACTCCCCGTGTTAAATCCTTTAATCGTCTAAATTTTTTCATTTATAGATCTATTTATTTTTCCTTATAATCATCCGAACCCCAAACCTCACCTCATATTTTTCCCAATTGAAATCACTTCTCAACTTGTTTAAGTCCAGTGAGGCTATGGAAAATCCATATATGTTTTTTTTGATTTTATAACTCCTACCAATTCCCAACAGATACCCCTGTTGCCATTGCCTATTGCCCCAAGTCATATCGGGCTGTACTTTCAAACCATTGTAAAGGTCAACACACCCATACAGGTAAAACTTTTTGTATCCCGCAAAACTCGCAAAACTTCTAAACCCATAGTGAGCAGGTATGTCCTCAAAACGTATGTCTTCTTTGTTGATGGCCACCCGATAATACCCCCCAACACCAATATTCAGCTTGCCTGTCCACCGGAATTCTACCTGGGGTGAAACATCAAACTCGACATGCTCGGAGGTTCTATAAGGGGTAAGGCTGAGTCCATAAAGTAGTCTTTGATTCAATGGCTTACCCTTCATGCGATTTGGGGGACGTTTTGGCAAATCTTTAATACTCTGCACGTTGTCATAATGTTTTTTGTACTTGGCCATTTGCGCCTGGGCCTGTTGCACCACTTCCATCTTGCCCTCGAAATGTTCCTTGGCCGTGCTTTTCACCAGATTCACCCCTTGGGTTTTCAACTGCTCAGGGTTGGTGGCCATTTCAAGTTTTTGGGTATATTGGCTCATCTCGGCCTGAAGTTCTGCAATGATTTTTTCTTGCTTCTTGAGCTCTTTTATTTCTTTGATATTAAAAAGACCAAGATCGGCTTGCTGCTCCAAATACGACTTGATATTTTTCGCATTGAAGAGTTCGGTCTGTTTGGTGGCTTTGCTGGCATAACCTTTCATTTTGTCGAGTATTTCCTGATCAGGCAGGTTGATTTTCGAACCCTTGACAAAATCCATGTTTGCGTTTATGTCCAGATCCAAATCAAGGGCTTTTACCTTCTCAAGGCTCAGGGAAAGATTGGGAGGGTCGATCCCCAGTTTCTGCAAATCCGATTCACTGAGGTCAAAACCCAGGTCTTTGAGGAACCGGGATTGGGAAATCAAGTCCAGTTTTTGATCAACAGTCTGCACCTTATTATTAATATCATTATATTTTTTAAGGGGCAGGGTGTCACGCACCTTCGTTTCCAAATTACTCAGAGAACTGTTGACATTTTGAACATAGCCGTTCAAGTGGCTTTCAATTTTTCCTATGGAGCGATTCAGGCTGTCCACCTGATCAGTAAGGATTTCCTGCGGCAAATGACCCAGAGTTTCAAGGCTATCGATCTGCTTTTCCATCAAATTCTTAATAGAATCGAGGAAATGAGTGTATGAACGGTAATTATCGGATTCTAATGGGGGGGGTAATCCGTAGATTGGGCACTCACGGAAAAGAGGGTGAGCATAAATACAAGAGTCAAAACAGGCAACACAAGAACCCTACCACAGCCAATCCGTTGTTTATGGAGACAAGCTATTAATTGCTGTATGAAATTAGGTTCAGGCATATTTTCAAATCAAAATTGACAATTAGGTTCATATTGAAAACACCTATTATCAATAATTTATAAACTATTTATTTACTATATATAGATAGTTCAATTTTAGATAAAATTACCTATGTATAGTAAATAATTAAACGAATATATTATTAGATATTTTATATTTCTAATATTTAACGAGTTATTTATTGTTTTGTCGATAAATTATTGGTGGTGTGTAATGATTGATAGAGGTGTGATATTGGCAAAGACTGGTAATTGGAAGGGGAGGATGGACTTCCTCGGAAGTTTTCTCCTTTCCCATTTGTTGTTAATCCTCCAAAATCCAAGGACCGGATGGACATCCGCACCAACTAAGGTTTTTGTGCAGAAATATAAAAGACAAATTATAAAAGTAAAAAATAAAAGAGAACGTAAAATGTTCAGGGACCGGATGGACATCCGGACCAAAGCAGGAGGTGGATCAATTTAGCATGTAGGATCGGACATCCGGACCAACTAACCTTAGAAAAACTGGGCTGTTATATTCAGGGACCGGATGGACGTCCGGACCAACAACAGTAGGAGGTGGATCAAATTAGCATATAGGACCGGACATCCGGACCAGACCAAATTGGCATGGGAACCAAATTCATAACCCCTTGCTGTTGTACGTAAACTTGCGAAACGTCATCCTTCTCCGCCGGTACGGAGGAGAAGGACCGAGGATGAGGTGGCATTACTTACGGCAAAAAGGCTTTCAAAAAAAAGCACCTCAAAAAGTTTGAGGTGCTTCTGGCTCTTGGCCTATAATATGTAGGGACACAAAAACTAACTGCTAATACTAAACATCCACCCAAGCTCCTTTTTTATGACTTTCTATTGTTCTTTCGCACAATATCAACTCTCGCTGACCGTCTTTGAAAGTAGGGTATGGAGCCGTAGGGCTAAGTCCTTCGCGTATGGCTGCATATACTTCTTTAAACATCTGTTTCGATGTGTCGGGGAAGCCTTCGTTATGTCCTCCGGGAAACGAAATCAAGGAAGCCGCTTCAGGATGTACAAGAGAAGGATCTCTCATCATCACTTGGTTGTTGCCATCACGTTTTCCAATCCATAATTCATTAGGCGTTTCTGAACACCATCCTAAGGTTTGTTCTGATCCTGAGATCTCGAGTGAAAGTCTGTTTTTACGACCAGCACAAACCTGACTCACGGTAACATTACCCTTATTGCCGTTATCGAATCTCAATAAAATATTTGCATAATCTTCTGTATTAATGGGAATATCTGCGTAATCCTCAGGCTTAAGCATTTTACCCGCAAAAGTTTCAATTGGTTTCAGAGGCTTTTTACGAACCTTGTGAACTGTATTGAAATCGGCCATTACACTCGTGATTTTCAACCCGGTAATGTACTCAATATTATCCATCAAATGAGAACCTATATCGGCTACTGCTCTGGAATCGCCCGATTGATCCGGCTCCAACCTCCAGTTATAATCGGTGGCATAATACAGCCAATCTTGTAAATAAGAACCCATTATCGAATACACTTCTCCCAATTCCCCTTTTTCACGCATGGTTTTCATTTGCCTAACCAACGGATAATATCTTAAATTGAAATGCACTGCATTTACAAGACCTGATTTTTCAGCAATTGCCACAAGCTCATCTGCTTCATGTATTTTTGTTGCTAAAGGTTTTTCGCAAATTACATGGATACCGGCTTCCAAAGCTGCCTTTGACATCTCATAGTGAAGGAAATTTGGCGTACAAATATGAACACTATCAGGTTTTTCCTTTTCGATCATTTCATAATAATCAACATACCCCTTTGGCACACCAAGGGATTTCGCTTTTTCATCTACCTCACTAGCAACCGGATGGCTAATGGCTACAACATCTATGTATGGAATCCTACGCAAGGCTTCGATGTGTGCAGGCCCAATAAAGCCAGTACCTGCAATGGCTACTCTTATATTCTTCATCCTGATTATATTTTAAAAGTTTTCACGGAAATAACGAAGATAGAACATCTACACCCAATTGCAAAACCGCTTTTGTAATTTCAGAAAGACTCTTCTTGTCTTTTATGAATAATTAAAGTTATTGAAGTGTTTTTAATAATATTTTCAATAAATGAAGGGTATGATTGAAATTTAGTCCCATAATTGACTGTTTTATTTCATACATTAACCTAAACCTCAAAGCCCTTTTTTCATCCAGGTTTAGCCCCATTCCCAATGCTTTTTCACAAACTATTAACGTGGATTTTGCATGTCTTTTTCTCCATCCTGAAACTCGTGCAGACATACTATTAGGTAATTTCCTTATGGTCATCAGTACTTCAGGTAGGTATTGATATTCCCATTTTCTGGCAGACCGTATCCAGAAATCAAAATCTTCATACGAAAGCGTTTCATCGTACCCGTTCAATTCTTCAAACACTTGTTTCCGTATCATCATCGAAGGACTATTCACAAAATAATATTTCAGTAAATCTTTGAAAATGATACCATTTGGTATAGAACGTTTTAGGATTTTATGAACCATAACAGAATGTAAATAAACTGGCGTCCCTGATTCATCCACAATCCGGGCATCGTGATGTACAACTCCTGTTTCAGGACCTGATTCTGAAAAGGCTTTTACTTGCTTTTCTATTTTTTCGGGATGCATCAAATCATCCGCGGCAAAGTCAATAATAAATTCACCCTTACAATGTTCCAAACCCAGATTAAAAGCCTTACAATTTCCATAGTTGTAAGGATTTTGAATGAAATGAATATCAGGATGTGTTTTTATGAATTCAGTAATAACTTCTCGACTGGTATCGGTACTAAAATCGTCTACTATTATAATTTCAATATGGGGATATGTTTGGGCCAAAACCGAATTAAGTGCCTCTACAACATATTTTGCATGATTATAGCACAAACATATAACCGAAACCAGTGAACTCATTTCAAATCTTTCTTAACCAACCTAAACAACAAAAAGAAGAATAAAAAATATCTTAGGGCATTCGCAGCAGGGATTACCCAGATTTCACTCGACAACAAAGAAAACACAAGAATAAATACAACATAGACAAGGGCCGACACTAAATGCACCTTCAAATAAACCTTAAAATTTTTTCTGGCAATTAACACATAAACCAACAAAAAGGATGGAAGAGCAAAGAGATCGGCAATTAACTGCCAGTATAAAAAATCTGTTGCGGGTAAAAGTTCCCTACTATATAAAAGTATAAAAAGGTGATTTCTGAAAATATAAATTCCCACCAATGCTGGTAAAACAATCACTACGGAATACATCATCATTTTCCTTGTATACTCTTTAAGGAAGATGGTATTGGTAATCTGCATTGAAATTCCTGAATAGAAAACCAATCCTAACGTTCCTAAAAATGCCGATCTATAACTATCTGAAAGTCGAACTTGGGATTGCCAATAACCGGTATTCTCTATACCATACCAATCGAATGCAAAATCCCGAACAAAATAATCCACAAATTTACCCAACAATAAGCCTGCCCCTGCTATCAGAATAAAATTTCCCAAAGACTTTACAATATCCATGGAAAATGAAAACTCCAACTTAGGCATCACTTGCGTAAAATAAGCTACAGAAAAATTGATAAGACTACATAATCCCCAACCAAACACAAACCCATACATGGTACTCGTAAGACCCCATTGCGAGGACACCCAAACGAAGAGAAAAACAACAATTATATTGATAATGGTTAAGAATAACAGCAGTTTGAAAGATCGGGTTGCATAAATAAATGAAAAAGTGAGGCTGTTATAAAGTAATATAAAAATGGACAATCCAGCCAATGCAAAATTCAATTCAGAAAAGGACAACCCCTCAAAATACCGAAGGAAAACATCCTGTTTTATATAGACAATGAGGGAAATGAGTAAAAAAAAGACCGTGTTTAGAATAAAAGCATGAAAAAATAACCGAGGCCTATTCTGTTCCTCTTTGTGCAAGCTCATTATACCTAAGGTGGTACCCTGATCGGAAACTTGGGTAAACAGGGAAGTGAAATTTTGAAAATGGGAAAAAAGCCCCAGGCCACTCACACCAAAATTTATCGAAACAAGTTTGTAAATCGCCAATGAAAGTACCCCACGCAGTCCTACTGCTATAACTACCAAGGGGGATTTACTCTTCAACAATGCTTTCAGCTGCTGCAATGGTGTTGATTCGTTCATCTTATTGAGGGGTTTATATCTTTTCCCCAAATAAATTTATTCTGAATAATACCCCCGGCCAGCTCTTTAAAATGAATAAGCGGATAATTGGGCTTTCCCTCTAAAGAAGCCGTTCCCATGTCCAAATAGTGGAACATATGGTTCCGGCCATACTCGTAAATTCCGTCGAAGAGTTTAAGTACAGGGCTATGCGTATCCATTTCTCTTAAATGTGCATGCATAAAATCATATAAGGTAGTTTCATTTACTTTAAAACAAATAGAGGCAGCCACCCTTTTATTTTCAAAAAATACTGAAAAAACCCGTATATCATCGGGTATCTTTTCCAAATATTGAACAAAATCCTTTTCCGACATCGAAATTTTATAGCCCTTACCCCGCATACAATCTGAAATAAACCGATACGCATCAAGGTATTCATCCAAAGTTTCTACTTTAAATAAAAAATTATTTTCCCTAAGTCGGTTTAGCTTCCGTTTGTATTCTGTTGACTTTAATTTTGATGTATATGAACTTCCGGTAATGGGGAGAAACCAATGAGGATCCTTATTATTTATTTTATATCCCAATTCACAAAGTATATTTTCCTGCCAGGTAACAACCTGGTTATCAAACAAATGAGGTGGAACTTTAATCTCAATACTGCTTAATGTGGGAATCTCAATGGATTCTGCAACCTCCTTTGAAAAATGGTCAAATCGTTCCTGCCCCAACATAGAATTAGCCGAAAAACCTCCGTAGGGAGCTCTTAAAGGACTATTAAGCGCGTTAGCTGAATGACAAACATGAAATTCTGCCCAAATTTCATGCTTTTGTTCATCTATCAAATAAAATGAATACCATGCTTCTGGAGATTGCAGCTTTCTGTGTCTGGACGTATTGAATAATAAAGGCTGAAAACGATATTTATACTCTTCTTCCTGTATCTGATATACAATTTTCATAGACTTTATAAATGGCCACTAGATGGATAAACCAATCCAACGGTACAGATATGAAAGTACCCATACAGGTTGAATTGGGAGGTATATTATATCATTCAGAAAATTCTTGAGACTTTTTGAAATCAGTCTTCCGATGAGGAAAAAAAAGGCACTCACCCCAATAAGGATACCCGAAACAATTAACAAATCTTCAGGAAACATCATGGATAAGCGTTGAGTGACGAAAAGACTTCCCAACATAAAAAATCCTCCCCCAAAAGTTAGGCTAAAAGACTCCGAACCATAGTAAATGATCAACAAAACCGAATAAACAGTAGCCCAATTTGCAAATTCACGGTCACCCATCCATGAACGAATCAATGTATCGGGCAATTGCCAAAGAAGTGCCAAAACTCCAAAATTCAAAAACAAAACGGCAAAAAGCCTGATGATTTTGGGGAAAACAGTTGGATGGTCTTCATCATATTTACCCACAAATAATTCTATTGATTTCATTATCCTTTTTATACTTTCGTTTTTACCTGATCCCAACTTTTTACCTGCCAGTTAATTGTTCCCGTGGCCAGGTGGTTATCTTTTATATCGTAAATATCTATAAGACAATCCACATTAGTTACTCCTTTTTCTTTAATAGGGTTTAAAATCTGTTTTGTTAACCATTCTTGATCAACCTTAAAGACTGCCTTTGCATGAAATTTACCTTGATAGTGATATTCCATTGAAATGGACTTCATTATCAACCTGTACTTCTTTGGATCCAGCTTTCTTAAAAGTGAAAAGCCTGTTGCAAATTCCGCCAAAGTGGCCAACCCACAAGCATGCAGACCTTTTATATGGTTTAAATTGGA
The DNA here is from genome assembly GCA_029882725.1 of Cyclobacteriaceae bacterium. GTDB lineage: Bacteria > Bacteroidota > Bacteroidia > Cytophagales > Cyclobacteriaceae > JAHEMU01. The sequence continues at coordinate 6,866 of JAOUKG010000002.1, read as the reverse complement.
CTTTTTATAAGGCCAGAAAACCTCTATTCCATCTGGCAAGATTTCAATTACTTTCAAACCATGAGGCTTATTAAAAGGCACCATTCTGTTTAGCCCTCTGTTAAACAACCAGAGATAAAAAGAAGAATGGGAGGCTTTATCAATCCAATGATTTAAATCCATGATTAACTAATCAGGTTTCCATCATCATCCCATTGAGCCTGAACATCCCTTTTTGACTGATCCACAAATTTTGGAATCCATTCGGGGTCATATTCAAGGTTATGTTCTTTCAAGACATCATCGGGCACACCGTCCCAAACATTGGGTTGGTTTCCCTTATAACCAAGATCTTTAATGCCCATTTCAGTAGTATAATATCCGGTAAGTGTCAAATTTCTCATAAGAGAGAAAAATTTTACCCCCGCTGCCATTTCTGGTTTAGCATCCAATGGATAAGCTATCCTATCTACTAGTGAAATTTGCTGTTCGTGTGTGCACTTCACAAATTCCGAATTATAAAGCTTATTAGACTGGCTATCCAACCACATTATTCCACCCCTTAGTGGCAACTGATGATAAGGGAGATCCTTACTCATAAATTCCACAAAATCAGGAACGGCAGCGTCCGTTGCAGAACCATAGCTATCGTTAGAGGGTAATATAATATCACTCAACACGGCAATGGTTTCAATTTCGTGTTCCGTAAAATAGATTTCTGAAAAAAGGTCTTTGTCCCTTTTGGCTTCTTCAGGAGTACGGCCATAAACATTGGTTTTATCGGCTGGCACAACCTCTACTGAGTCCACTTTGTCGGGAGCACAAGATTGAAGGACAAGTCCTCCAGCCAGGGAGGTAACAAATAGTGATTTGATTGTTTCTCTTCTATCCATTATATGTTCTGTTTTTTCAATTCATCAATAATATATTCTGAAGTTCTCCAGGACAAGGCCAGAATCGTCCAGGTAGGATTTTTGTCAGCTTGCGAAACAAATGGCCCTGCATCAACAATAAAAACATTATTGGCATCGTGGAGTTGCTGAAATTTATTTACAACCGATTTTGCGGGATCATTTCCCATACGAGTAGTACCCACTTCATGGATGATTCTTCCCGGATTTAGAAGACCATAATCTTTATCTTCACCTGGTTTTTCACCCAAGGCAACACCGCCCATAGCATCAATAACCGACTCGAAAGTTTCATGCATATGCTTTGCTTGCAGCCTTTCGTGATCCGTCCATTGGTAATTAAATCTTAGCACCGGAATTCCAAACTCATCAACCACATTAGGATCAATTTCACAATAATTACTTTCAAGGGCTATGCTTTCCCCTCTTCCCGAAACCCCCATCGTACTTCCGTAGAATTTCTTTACATCTTCACGAAGTTTATTTCCATAACCACCAACAGTACCTCCCACATGTTTATTCATTTCACTTACGTTGAAACCAAAACCGTAGGAAGGCATACCCATTCCTCCCCAAACTTCAATATGATACCCACGGGGGAAATCGAGTTTTTTATTGTCTAACCACCAAGGTGTGTACACGTGCATTCCTCCAACTCCGTCTTCGTTGTATGTTTTCCTGTTTATCAACCCGGGTATAAAAGCCGACCTACTGGTTCCTGTTGAATCATGGAGGTATTTTCCTACTATCCCACTGTTGTTTCCGAGTCCCTGAGGGTGTACAGGACTTTTGGAATTAAGTAAAATTCTCGCACTACTACAGGCAGAAGCGGCAAGCACTACCATTTTGCCTTGCAGCGCATATTCCTTTTTATCTTCTTTACTTATATAAATTACCCCTGTGGCTTTACCTTGGCTATCGGTAGTAACTTCCCTCACTACAGAGTTTACAAATAAGTCTATCTGCCCACCCGATTTCATAGCCGGGAAAATCAGACACGTTCCTGCTGAAAAATCTGCATAAACACCACAAGCCCTTGAGCATTGGCCACAATAAAAACAAATTCCGCGGTCTTCATTAATTCGCTTGGTTAACATAGACAACCTCGCGGGAATAACCGGAACGCCCACTTTTTTGGCGCCTTTCATATAATAAAGCTCGTGCAAGCGAGGTTTTGGTGGAGGAAGGAAAAAACCATCGGGTTCGTTAGGTAGATTTTCCTTTGTCCCGAATACACCAATAAGTTTATCTACTTTATCATAATATGGTTTTACATCCTCATAACCAATGGGCCAATTATCCCCCAAACCATCGCTGTCTTTTCTTTTAAAATCCCTTGGACCAAAACGCAAAGAAATTCTGCCCCAGTGATTAGTTCTTCCCCCTAACATATGCGATCTAAACCAGTCAAATTGTGTTCCCGGCTTTTGAGTATAAGGTTCACCAGGTATTTCCCAGCCACCATAAGCACTATCAAAATCACCAAAAGGCCTTACCGAAGAGGCACCCCTCCTGGGTGATTCATAGGGCCATTTAAGTTGGGTTTTTTGTTTGGGGTCTTTTGGGTCAAAGTAAGGACCAGCCTCTACCACTGCAACCTTAAGTCCCGCTTCCGCTAATATTTTGGTGGCCATACCACCACCTGCACCGGAACCAACTATAATGACATCATACTGTTTGGGGGTTTCTTTTATTTGCATATAAAAAATATTAAAAAGAGATACAAGTACTTCAAAACATGAAAACAATCATATCGATAAATTTCACCCATGCAAACTAATGATAAATCTTATAGGATATAAGAATACTGACAAGAATTTAGCGAGGATTATTTTTAATACTTTGGGTGAATTTGCATCTCTAAGTAACAAATTAAAACAAAACCTACATCCATAATGTTAAACAGCATATTCAAGTTTCTGATAAATTGTATCTATATACATTTATAATGTGGTAATATCACATACTATTTAAACCATGGTAAATTCAGTGAGAAATTCAATGCAAAATTTCCATTTTTTGTTGGTATTTTTTGGCTCAATTATTCAAGTATTTAGCCAAACCAATCCCTATTTCAGTTATTCAAACCAAAAATTCATTCCATCCAATGTAGTATATAACTCACTTCAAGATCAAGAAGGTTTAATGTGGTTCATTACAGAAAAAGGGGTAATGACCTACAATGGAGCTAAATGGAACCTCCTCCCCGATTCACTTAATTTACCCTATTCCGATTACACTTTACTTACTTTGCTAAAAGATGGAAGTGTTGTGATTGCAGGCCCACAAAATGAGTTTGAAAAAGAAATAGCCATTTATAAAAATAATAAGTGGACACGAATTACCATCCCAGGAAAAAGTTATATCTACGAACGATATTTTCTATTTGAAGATGATGAGGAATTTCATTTTTATAATACTACCAGCAATTATTTACAATACTATAATTCAAAAACCAAAACCTGGTCTAAAAGTCAAATCCCCACTGATTTCAATTATGCTCAAGTAAAAAATTTGGCTTATTATAACAATCAATTAATTCTAATGACTAGTAATGGTGTATATACCTTAAATGATAAATTAATTATAGAAGAGTACAGTTTTGAATTTGAAAAAATCAAAAATGAACTAACATTAAATATATTAGAAAATAAAAACCAAGACACTTTAGTTGTACTCACTACAAACAGAATTTTTGTTAAAATAGAAGGGCAACCTGAACAATCTTTCCCGCACAAATCAATAATTAGAAATGATTTCTTCAACTATTCCAATTTAATACTCAAAAATAACAGGATTTATTATTCATTTTCCGGTCCATTATTCATGCTTGATCTAAAAACGAAGATTACCAAAGAAATAAATGGACACGGCGACCGAGATCCCGCCGTATGGACAAAGGTATTTTTCGATTATCAAGATAATCTATGGCTCTCGAGTATGCGAGGTATTAGTAAAATTAACAAATTGGGTATTTCCAACTACAATACCAATGGTCTGTTACTTGAAAATGAAGTATCAACTATTCTACATATGCCTAATGATTTTCATTTTATAGGCCATAACTCAGGTTTCACAATACTACATGGTACAGATTCTGTATATTGGAAACATTCCTTTCCAAAAAAACCTACCTACAGAATCCTAGAGGCCCATGCAATAAATCAAGATGAGCTTTTTGCTGTGGCAACCTTTGGCGGATTGTTCAGAATAAATATAAAAAATAAAACTGTCTTTAAACAGAATTGGACGACAGATTATGTGCGATGCATAAATTTCAGAAATGATACTACATGGGCGGGCGAATTGAGTAGTATTAAGACTTATTACAAGGAAAAACTTATAAAGGAAGAAAAATTACGATGGTTAAGAAGAATAAAGTTTGACCAAAATGGGGACATTAAATTATTATCCAAGGTAGGAATTTACAATTATCCAATTGACACACTTATTAACGATGATAATTTATTTATTAAAAAGTACGATACATATGATATCTATGAATTTAATAATCAATTACTAGTCGCAACCCGTGAAGGACTTTTCATTTATAATAATGGAAAAACAACACCCTTTACTATTGAAAATACAGAAGACAAATTAACTGTATATGCAATAGTCGTTGATAATGACAATCATTTATGGATAGGAACTTCTAATGGAGTCTATGAAATCTATAATAATAAAATAATAAATCATCTTAATGTAACCAATGGGTTATTAGGCAGTGAAGTGAACAGAGCTGCTTTAACAGTGGATCAACACAACAACTTATGGGTTGGCACTAACGAAGGCATGTCCATTATAAACAAAGATTATCTTGTCAATACACCCAAGGCACCAAAACCTTACCTTAAGTCCATAATGGCAAGAAATAAAACTATAGCTATTGAAGAAACACAAAAAATAGATTTTGACAAAAACGATATCGAAATCAACTTTGGTGCCTATTCCTATGTGGATGAAGAGTTAATTGATTATCGTTTTAAACTATTGGGCCTTGATAAAGAGTGGCTGTATAAATCGGCTCCCGCGGTTACCTCACAAAGGTATAACTATTTATTACCGGGAGATTATCAATTTGTTTTTCAGGCACGGGAAATTAATGGTCAATGGAGTGAGGAAGTGCTTTCCCCCAAACTAATTATTCTTAAGCCCTACTACTTTCAATTTTGGTTTATTGCTCTGGTAATTCTTCTTACCATAGGTATTTTTTATGCTACAATACAATTCCTATCTATTAAAAAATTGCAGGGAATTCTAAAAATCCAACTCAAACAAAAAATGCAGGAAGTCAACCTATTTCAAGACAAACTGGTGAAACGGAATGAAGAGTTGGAAAAATTAAATGAGGAACAAGACACCCTGGTTTATTCAATTTCACATGATCTTAGAGGGCCTATTATGTCCACTAAGGGGTTAATCAATTTATATAATTTCGAAAAGTCCGCTTCAGAAAAAGATCATTACGTACAGTTGATGGACCTTAGTATGACAAGATTAGATGGGTTTATCAATAATATTTTAAATATATCACGCAATTCAAGATTAGCTATTAAAAATGAACCTGTCGATCTACAATCTTTTATTACCAACATAGTAGATGGACATCGTTTTAGAGATGAAGCAAAGGATATCCAATTTTCAATTTCTTGTGAAAATCAAATTATTAATTCAGACCCCGATAGGTTGGCTATGATCATGACAAATTTAATTTCCAATGCAATTGTATATTCAAATCCGGGTGAAACAGATAAGAAAATATGTGTCTCTACTAAAGAGGTTGAAGAAACCTTTCAAATAATAGTACATGATAATGGCGTTGGAATTCATAAGGATTACATATCTGATATTTTCAAAATATTTGTAAGAGCCAACGAAACTAAGTCCGGATCAGGGCTGGGATTATATATTGCCAACCAAACTGCCGAAAAATTAAATGCCAAACTGGAAGTAAAATCCGAATATGGAAAGTGGACAGAATTTATCTTAATATTACCAAAATAATTTATAGATTTACCCTCCACAATTACTTTAAATGCTATGGAATTACTCGATGTAATCATTTTCAGTGCCTATGCTTTGCTTATTTTAGGCATAGGCTTATATGTTTCCAGAGAAAAAAAAGGGCATATAAAAGACTCACAAGATTACTTTCTGGCAAGTAAGGCCCTACCCTGGTGGGCAATTGGTGCTTCCCTGATAGCTGCCAATATCTCTGCTGAGCAATTCATAGGAATGAGTGGTTCAGGTTTTGCCCTGGGCTTAGCTATCGCAAGCTATGAGTGGATGGCAGCAGTTACGTTAATCATAGTTGGAAAATATTTTCTACCCATATTTATCGAAAAGGGACTTTATACCATTCCTGAATTTCTGGAAAAAAGATACAGCACAAACTTAAAATCAATTTTGGCTATTTTCTGGATAGCCTTATTTGTATTTGTGAACCTCACTTCAGTGCTATACTTGGGTGCAAAAGCATTGGATACTATTATAGGAAACGGTGATGGATCATTAGTAACAACTTCCATAATTGGATTAGCTGCTTTTGCTGCCGCCTACTCTTTATGGGGTGGCCTTAAAGCTGTAGCCTGGACCGATGTTGTTCAAGTAATCATTTTGATAATTGGCGGTCTTGTTACAACTGTTATTGCATTAAATGCCCTAACACCTGAAGGTGGCTTTTTTAATGGGTTATCCTATTTATATGAGGTTGTCCCTGAAAAATTTAGTATGATTCTGGAAAAAGGGGAAGTTTTTACACCAAATGGCACCGATGCCTACTTTGATTTGCCTGGCCTGGCAGTATTGTTGGGAGGAATGTGGGTAGCCAATCTTTATTATTGGGGATTTAACCAATATATAATTCAACGTACCCTTGCCGCAAAAAGTCTTGCCGAGTCACAAAAAGGTATTGTTTTTGCCGCATTTCTGAAATTAATAATCCCATTAATTGTCGTAATACCGGGTATTATT
>JAOUKG010000314.1 GCA_029882725.1 Cyclobacteriaceae bacterium | reverse complement strand
GTTTCATTTTTCTTACATCCACTTACAATGGTAGTTAATACTACTAGCAGCAAACAGGGATATATTGAAAAGCTCTTCATGGAAATTACATAAAATCACATGGTTACTAAAGTAAATTTAACGACTGTTCTTTTATTTTTTCAAGATTCTCTTTCATTTGTACAACCACTTTTTGAATTTCAGCATCATTTGCTTTTGAACCAATAGTGTTGATTTCCCTACCTAATTCTTGCGCAAGGAAACCTATTTTTTTACCACTGTACTCGGGCAATTTCAGTATATCAAGAAAATGTTTAAGGTGACTGTTCAGTCTGTCAAGCTCTTCAGTAATATCTAGTTTTTCAAGATAAAAAATTATTTCCTGCTCAAGTCGATTAGGCTCTACTGCCAGATCATCTTTATTGAGGGAGTTGAAATTATTCATAATACGTTCCCTAATTCTTGGGGCACGTTTTATTTCTAATTCCTTAACACGTTCACGTCCTGTTGCAATTTCATTTATATATTGAATAAGTACTCTTTCAAGTTCATTCCCTTCGGTTACCCTAAACTGGTTGCACTTTTCAAGACTTTCAATTAGTGTAGACTTAACAAGGGCCCAAAGATCGTCTGAAGTTTTTTCAAATTGATTCAGGTTTACATCAGGTTGCTGAAGTGCTATTCTAAAACATTCATTACCAGGGTCTCCTACATAATTAGCAAGTTCTTTCAGCTCATCGTAGTATTTCTTGAAAATTACTTTATTGAAGTTAGAGGGTAGGGATTCTGGCGATTTTATTCCCACTTCTACCATGAGGTTTACCTTACCACGGGTTAGTAAATCCGATATGATAGTACGTATTTCAAGTTCTTTGTCACTTAATGTCCTTGGTAATCTAAATTGGATATCAAGATATTTTGAATTGAGAGTTTTAACTTCACAATTCACAGAAAATTCGGGATTTTCGGCACTAGCCGACCCATAGCCAGTCATTGATCTTATCATTTGGCAAAGATGCAGGAAATTGCTGAAAGCTAAAAATCAAAACCAATGGAAACCGATAATCGGGGTTCTGACGTCCTATAATCCAAAATTGGCCACGCTAAGTCAAATTTAGCATAATATCCCATTATCATTGTTCTAAACCCAAAACCGTAACTCATTAGCCATGGATTTCTGTAATTATCCAAGGTTATTTCAAAGGCACCTTCTGTAGGCAATGTTATGGTACTGATAGTATTTTCTGGATTAAAGGGTGATTTCCCTGTCCATGCTGAACCTACATCATAAAAAGCGTTGAACTGGATATTCCTAAAGAAATTGGAAGGGATATATCCACTATTTAGATACCTGATTAAGGGAATTCTTAATTCAAAATTAAATGCCATTACATCGGTTCCAAAAAGCTCTGCATAATTGAATCCGCGAATAGGTGAAACAAACTCCAAAAAGAGTAAATCAGATCTGTTGCCCTGTATTTCAGTATTTAAGGGATTATTCGACTCAGAAGTATTTCTTTTATTACCAATCCAATTATCAACACCACCAAGTAAATAGTTCTGGGCTCCGGGACCAAAATAGGCCCCATAAAAAAAACGTGTAGCAAAATGAATTTCACGATGTATTTTTTGATAATGCCTTACCTCTGCCCTGAGGTTACTAAATGTTTCTTTGGAATTGGAAAAATTTTGATAATGGGAAAATCTCAATTTTGCTCGTGTGCCATCCTTTAAATTCATGCCGGGTATAATGCTGTTATCAAATACAAATTCAATATCAGCACCTAAATAGTCTGTATTTACCGTTTTTTTATAGTTTGGGATATTTAAAGGATTACCCGTTTGGTCAAGTTCTCCAAGGTCTTCGTAAATATTTCTTTGAAAAAAAGGACTTATTGAAACTCTTGATCTCACATCCAATGGATACGATGCCGTTAATTTTAATTTATTTAAACTATATTTTTCAATTGCAGGAGGCACGTCACCATCTTTTATCCAAAAAACAACCTTGCGGTCAAAGCGCACTTTATAATCTATATGTGATTTATAATAATTGTATTCGGCCCAAACATCACCACTTCTTAAATCAGTAGTTGTCATCAAACCGCCCGAGAAATTATGATTTTCAAGTAAATCGGTCATGTCTGATTCAACAAACATTCCAAAACCCCTCAAAGGATCAATTAATACAGAAGTTAATATTTTGTTATTACTAAAGAGTTGTTCAAAATCATATGGCCCATTGATGTCTTCTTTTTTTCTTACTTGTCGGTATTGCTGAAGAAATGATTCATTTGTGTTATTGCTAATTGGTGATACTTGTTTTTCAAAAACATAATTTTCAGTATCTAAAATATCGTCTTCCTGTACCACTGTTACACTGTCCGTTGTTATAGTTACACTATCAGTCAGTACAGTATCGGCTTCCGGAATATGGGTCGTAAGCGTGTCAACCATTAACGTATCAGCTACCAGGGTGTCACTTTCTATCTTTTCAATTTCCTGTATTTTTGAATCAATTATCTCTTTCACAGTCATTTGGGATTCCTGTAATAAATCTTCCCTTTTCTGTTGAAGTGTTTTTAATTGAATAATTTGTTGCCTTCCACTGGGGGGTGTGAACTTTTGTTGGTTTTTATCAAACCCTTCAACAAAATAGATATGATCTTCAGAATTGTGAGAAGCAACAAATGCCAAAGCCCTCGTTTCATCATTGTAATGGAACTCCTTAATACTGGATTTGAAATTTGTAATCTGACTGTAGATATTATTATTCAAATTGTAGGTGAAAAGGTTGTTTATGCCACGTTGATCTGAGAGATACATTATTTCTGTGGATGATAATGCAATAGGTTCGCTGTCCCTACTCAATGTATTTGTTATCCTTACAAGATTTGTAGTTGTAGTATCCAGATTGTAGAAAAAGAGGTTGAAGTTGGATGATATCTTTTCAAAATCTTTTCCTTTCACATTTAAACTGTCATTTGGGCGATTTGAACTAAAAACAACGGTGTTTGTGTTTGGCACGAAACTGGCGTCTATATCATCGTAAAAGTCGTTTGTTATCCTTTTGAGTCTATCTCTTCGGGTGCTCATCAGGTAAAGATCGCTTTTGCCATTAACGGCTGCACTTATAATTCCCAGACGTCCATTTTGGTTAAAATTAAGGCTGTTTACTTCAGTAATGCTTTGTAATACCCGAGGTGTTTTTGTTTTGGAAACCACATCAAATAACCAAAATGTAATTTTGCCGTTTTGAGCATCAATAATACCCAGAGTATTGTCATCTACCCACGACATTAATGGGAGATTATAATTAACATCCTGATTGATAACCCTGCTTCCTCCCTTTATTGCTGTGACTTCTTCGTTTGTGGCAATATCAAATATGACTACAGAATATTTACCCATATCATTTTCGCTATAGGCTATTTTCATTCCATCGGGACTAAAGTGGATATTTTTGTACACCAATGATCGCCGGTTTTTATTCGTAAATTTTGAATTTTTCGGAAAATTTGAATAATGATCGTCGAGCCTGAAATCCATTTCAAGATAATATCTTTTCCAGTCAATGATCATTTCCCTAAAAGGTATCCCCAAGGTTATTGCTATACTTTTTTCTTCATTTCTTATGATTTTTATATAGTTCAATATGCTTGAGATATTGCTTTTACCATGCCTTTCAGAAATGAAGTTCCAAATAGACTGTCCTGCCAATGCAGCTTTATCTCCTGTTAATTTTTGAAGTTTTATATTTCCTCCGTCGCGTAACTCTCCTCTGATATAATCGTCCATTTCAACGGTCCAACCTTTTGAAATATAAAGAGCAGCTCCTTCAACCAACCATTCCGGGAGGTTCATGAAAGTGTTTTGAAGCATGTCTTTTAAAGAACCTCCATAAAGCATTTCATTTAGCAACAATTTGGTAACCTTGTATAGCAGCTCTTCCTTAAACCCTTCAAGAGTTCCAGGGTGAGCTATTTCAATATTGGCTTTAATAAATTGTGTTTCTCCCCCTGAAATTGCCCCTTGGTAATTTATACCAACATTGCTTTGCTGGAGTTCCGTAATTGAGTTGTAAAGGAATATTTTGGTTCTTGAATAGGGAGGATACCCCATCAAATCGGTAATTCTATCAAAATTATCTTCAAGAAATAAAGCAGACTCTTTTGCGAAATTTATACCCTCTCCATAATAATAAACTTCAAAATTTTCCGATGTTATGTACTTCCAATCGAATTCACGGTACTGTATTCTGTTTTTTCCAAAAGTTTCTTCCGCGTTCTGAGACCATCCCAAAACACTCAAAAAAACTAACATAATCAAAATAAACGCCCTGATTTTCAATCCTTTCATATTCCTTATTTCGGACTTAAATATAATGAATAATACCTTTCTATATTAGCCTCTGTACTAATTCTGCTATTATTTTCGATAAATGCAATCAATTCCTCCGCAAAGTAAGGTGCCAGGCTCAACCCTTTAGTACCTAAACCATTAAATATCCCAATTGTTTTATGTTCAGGATGCAAACCTACAAACGGCCTGCGGTCTCTCGTGGATGGTCTAACTCCGGCCTTTTGACTCTTCACTTCTGTGGGTTTGTCTATTAGACCCGAAAACTTATCCAAAAGTTTATT
>JAOUKG010000313.1 GCA_029882725.1 Cyclobacteriaceae bacterium | reverse complement strand
GTGTTGATTAAAAATAAGAAAAACTTTGCGGGTAATTGGCGCACCTCCACAGGAGAGTTGTTGGGCGAAAATTCAGAAAGTCTAAGAATTACCCCCATCAAAAACATCACACTATACTTTAACTACAACATCAATTCGGGGTGTACTAATTCCGACACTCTTTCCATTGAAATACAACCACGGGCAAACCCCTTCATTGAGAAAACCATCAAGGTTTGTGAAGGAGACACTTTAGGTTTGGATTTCGGAAATGACTGGTCGCAAAACACCCTGTATAACACTTCTTATCTCTTCGTACAATCGGATATCCGCATTTACAATTATATTATCCATGAATCGGACACACTTATTTACCGACAAGTAAACAAAAGTGGGTGCACATCAAAAGACTCACTAATCATTGAAATGACTCCCCTTCCTGAATTCACTGTTTCAACACAGGAGTTTTATTGTAGTGATAGTAATACTGAGATCAAAATTGAAACAAGTCCTGAGAACACTGTTTTTCTGGAGGGAAACCCGGTTTTTGGCAGTGTGAATTTTCAAATCCATCAGGACTCAATATTAAATTTTACAAATCAGAGCCCCGAAGGTTGCTTATCTGCAAAATCCGTTGATTTACATGTTTATCCTCGTCCGACAGGGATACTTCCCGACTCATTACGAGCCTGCCCCGATGAGATCCTTCAACTCTTTACAGAATCAAAAAATACGGTATGGACTACGGTCCATGGAGACACACTTCACGTTGGCAATCTTTTGTCTTATCCCTTTCAATCGGAAATAACGATCGTTGCTAACTACCCGGATAATTACGGTTGCATCGTTGTAGAGCCACTTTTAATCCGCAGCAAGGGCACTTTCGATCCGAATTTATCCTATCTGGAAATCTGCCCGGGGGAAATCCCCATATTGCCCTCCTGGAATAACGTCCATTTTTGGAAAGATTTACAGACCGGAAAGATATTTCAAGGAAAAGATCTGCAGCCTCCATTAACAGAAAATCGCCTTTTTGAACTCTCTCTGCAGGATCTGTCGGGTTGCACAATCAAGGACACGCTGGAAATCAGAATAAACAACAAAATTGGCCTTGAATTACCAAAATCAATAACTTTTTGCACAGATCAAAACCAAACCCTACAACTAGACAATAAATTATGGTCTTCCGTTATATGGAAACTGGACACACGGGTTGAAGAGGGAAACCAGTTAAATCTGGCCAAAAAAGAAACCGGAAAAATTCAGGTATCGGCTGTAAACCTATCGGGCTGTCGTGTTGCATATACCATTCCTGTTTTTGATTATTCAGACACTAAAATTATATTATCAGGTCCAAAAAAAGGTTGCATAGGCGACACTGTTGTGATACAAGCATCGGGAGTGGCTGTTCAAAACTGGTACCTTGAAAATGGAGCAATGATCTCTCAGGATAGCCTCCATTTTCAATTTGCTATCGACAGTACAACTCAGCTAATCGCCTCGTCCATATCCGGTGGATGTATGACCGCTGATACAATCCGTATTGAATCAATGAAACTACCCGGGCTGGATATTCCCAACACAGTTGACATCTGCGAAAACACACCAAAATGGATTAAAATCGAAAACTCTGAGTACTTGCTGCAATGGTACAATAGTGACAACCAACTACTTTCAAATACCGATAGCCTCTATGTAGTTCCGGAAAAATCAGAAACCTATTGGATAGAATCCTTTACTACAGAAGGCTGTATAAAAGTGGATACCCTCCAAATAAACATAAATCCTTCACCAATAACAGAAACAAGTAATGACAAAATCGTTTGTGGTTTAGAGACCAGTTTACAGGCTTTTTATAATCCGGATTATCGTTATCAATGGATTTTTAACAATGAAAAAATTGTAGGAGAAAGTCCTACCCTTTCCGGAAACCTGGTATCAGGAAACTATCATTTAATTGTCAGTGACTCCATGGGCTGCTTTACCCGGGATACCGTTAGGCTTTTTGATTTTAATTCGATAAATCCGGACAAAAATGAGTTTCTGGAAGTTTGTAAAGGCGACTGGATAAATCTGCAACCCCTTACAACTCCATTATATGAAAAATTAGATCAATTATTCCATTTTAAGTGGTTCTCCGATGAAAAGATACTTTCAAACGGCAAAAACTTAGTATTAGCCGTTCTTCAAAATCAAAAAATAAGCTATCAATTTTCAAGTGAGGGCTGCTTATCTGATACGATTACCTATGAAATTAAAATTTCCCCTTTGCCAACCTTCGACCTGGATAGTCTGTTGGTTACAGGCTATCAGGAAACCATAACCCCAAATATTACTTCAAGCGAAAATCTCAGCTTTTATTGGTCTCCCGGGCTGTTTTTGAGCTCAACTTCTGCAAAAACACCACAAATCACCCCCGATTACTCCTTAAAATACCAGGTAAGGGCAAAAAATGAGTTTGGGTGTTCACTTTCAAAAAGCCTTCAAATCAACGTAAAAAACCGATTATTCATACCCAATACCTTTACTCCCAATGAGGATGGAAAGAATGATTTGTTCAAAATATATGGCAATGGAATCCAGTCCTTACACTTCATCATTGTAAATGAAGCAGGAGTCCCTGTATTCGAATCTACCCATCCCAACCAAATTTTTAATGAAGGGTGGAACGGTCATTTTCGAGGGAAGCCTCTGAAACCGGGCCTATACAGATGGTTTATAAAAGGAACATTTACCGATGGCTCCCCTCTTACATATCAAAATCATACTACCGGACTAATCAGATTAATACGATGACTCACTATAAAATATTACTTATACTATTCATTGGAATCTATTCTATTCATGCAAATGGTCAGTTCTACCCGGGTGGAAATGATTACCTGTTTTGGAAGAACAATTACCCGGGTTTCAAGATATCCCCCCACAGTAATCTGGCATTACGATATACCCTTGAGACAAATCAAAAACAAAAAGTTTCAGAAGCTTTTCAGCTCGACATCCAGATTCCACTCTTCTCAAAAAACAAAATATACATAAATGGAGGTATCAATTCAATAACCCGAAGTATAGGATTTGAACCTGTGAGTCAATTTCGAATAAATCCTTCAATTCAGTTTGTTGTGCGAAGCAAGGGGTTGGACCTTTTAGCTCTGGGGGCTCTCTCCTATAATAAAACCCAATTTGATCCCACCCGAATTACTACCGGAATGCAATGGGATCATACTGCAGGTTTTCTTCCTTCCGCACCCACCGGTGAAATTGATATTCCGGAAGAAAATGGAGTTATCCATCCTTCCTTTGGCCTGGTCATCGCAGAAAAAAAACATACTATAAACTTTTCTTATCTACATTCCCGGGGGCATTTCTTTCAATTACAAAAAAATCAGGAATTCAATTCCTATTCTATTCAACCCCGTATTGGCTTTCATTATTTTCAAAAAGCGGGTTTTAGTACAGGTATCAATGTGGCTTTCAAAAAGATCTTTACGTTGGACCTGAATGGCTATACTCCCTGGGCAGGGATCAAAATAGATAACATGCTGAATACAGGAGTTTATTCGGGTGTATTTAAAGACAATTTTCAAGCAGGGATAACTCTTGCAAAACTGGGAAAAAACAGAGGGTTGAGCCAATCATTATTTTTAATAATTCCTCTAAAACACAGGAAAAAGGAAAAAACAAACCTATCCCGGTTACAAAATGAAGTTATCAAACCCACAGAAACACCTGAATTACCAACCTATTCAAAACCAGCGACACTACCCGGAATCCACCCCACCACCTCCTATTCTCTGGCACTGAATTTCAAGCTCAACGAATGGAAATTGACAAAGGAAGCAGAAAAAGAGCTCATCCATGTCGTTAACATGCTGGAGTCTGACCCCGAACTAAAATTGGTCGTCATAGGGCATTCTGATCAATCGGGAGATATGGATACAAAACAGACAATTTCAGACAAAAGGGCCCAATCTGTGGCTGGTTTTCTATCAAGTAAAGGGATTTCCAATGATCGTATTTCGGCCTACGGTGTCAGTGATTCTCAACCATTCACTTCCGGAGAAGACGAAACTTCCAGATTTCTAAACAGACGCATTGATTTTATATTTTACAAATGAAAATAACCTTAACTATACTGTTGAACATATGCCTTTTAGGGAACCTGTTTAGTCAAGACTTAAACCGGTATTCGCGGGAGAAAGGAGTGAGTTTAAACGGACAAATTCAAAGTTCTCAAACCATTTTATCAGCACCCAATGGCATTAAGTATCAATCTGTTTACCAGGGAAACCTAAGGCTGGGGCTTTTCGGCTATGAACTACCGGTAGGTTTTATGTATTCCGATCGTCAGGGAAATTTCAGCCATCCTTTTCACCAGTTAAGAATCAATCCACGCTATAAAAACGTCGAGCTAAACGTAGGCCAGTTCAGTCATTATTACTCTCCTTTTACGGTAAGTAACAGGATGGTAAAGGGAATTGGAGTAAAATATCGTGGCGATAAAATTTCTCTGGAAACCTTTGTGGGGAAACCCGTTTTGCCTTCCAATTCCGGTGAAACGGTAATTGGAGAGCACCTGTTCACAGGGATGTCTGTGGGTTGGCAGACTCAGAAATCACTTTGGAAAATCACCGGGCTTACCGGAATGGAT
>JAOUKG010000377.1 GCA_029882725.1 Cyclobacteriaceae bacterium | reverse complement strand
AGAACCATAGGCTACATGTATGTGGTGGCTGCATTTGATACTGAGGAAGTCGTGTGTAAAGTGCCTATGGCCCTTGCCTGGATACCTGAATGAAGATTTATATGTTGTATTAATCATTTATTTAGTTAAATTGCAGGTTAATTATTTAAAATAATATTAAGTATAAATAAATATTTGCTTGATTATTTTAGTTTTATGAAACAGAGATATTATAGAATAGGAGCGGGGTTTTTGGCCGCAGTTGTATTAATGATTGTTTTATCGCTTTCGATATCAAGCATTGCTGAAACTTCGTCACTTAGAAGTATATTAATATTACTGGGGGCAGATATTTCAGGGGGTGGTTATATTCAGGGGATAACCTTTTTCTTCTTTTTTTGGGGACTTTTGGAAATCTATTGGCTCAATGCAAAAAACATATTTGAACGGAAATACCTGAATTACGACCTACTACCTAAACAGGAACATTATGTGATGGGGCCAGCAGAGATTAATTCGGTACGTGTAAAGGTCAATGATTATTTGGAAACCAGATCTAAAGAAGTAGAAGAAGATTTTTATTTGCTTTTTTTAATAAAAAAGGCCTGTACGAAGTTTAGAGCCGAGTTTTCTATCAGTGAAGCGTTTAATATCGTTACAAACCAAACTAAGATCAATACTGCCAAATCAGAAAGCGCCCAGTCTTATATCCGGTATATCGCCTGGGCCATACCTTCTATAGGTTTTATTGGCACAGTAATAGGGATTTCAGACGCATTGTCTATTGCTGCAGGGGCAGACATCAATGCAGTGGCAGAAAAGCTTGGAGTGGCTTTCAATACCACCTTGGTCTCACTTATCCTGAGTGTAATCATTATGTGGCTTATCCATGCATTGCAAGAGGCCTCTGAAAAAATGCATTCTGAATTTGAGGAATATGTTATTGATAATCTTATCAATAAAATGGATGTAGGGTAATGGCCAGGAAAGAGATCAATATATTTTCGGTTTCCTTTCTTGATTTGCTCTCAGGAGCCCTGGGAGCAATAATTTTATTGTTTATTCTTGTTCCCAAGTTTAACATTACTGTGGAGGAATTTGAGGAACAAAAACAGCTTACTGCCGAACTTGACAAATTGGGTATTGGTCTGGAAGATATCAAAAACACTATCCCCAAAGATGAATTTGAAAAGATAAGTGAAAAATTCGCAGCAGTTGAAAAACAGATGCAGGCCGTGAAGGATGCCAAAGAGGCCCTTGAAATGAGAATAGCTGGTTTGCAGGAACAGTTGCAGCAAATGGATCAGCAAAATAAAAAACTTGTCGAGGAAAACACCAGGCTTAACGATCTGGTAAAGCAATTACAGCAGGAGATTGAAAAGAAGGATTCGCAAATGCAATCCATGCAAGTTCAGATTGATGACTTAAAAAAATATAAGGAGTGGATGGATAGGTGTGGACACAAACCTGACGATCCTTGTCCTGATACAGGGATTAAGGCTGATATAGGTTTTAAATTTAAAGGCAAAGATATTGTTTTTTTAGTAGATAGATCAGGATCTATGGTGCCTAGCCAGAATAATCAATATGAAGATAGGCTTACTAAGGTAAAAGCAGGTGTTAATATGCTAATCACTTTAATGGGAACGGAATTTAATAGTGATGTAACCTGGTTTGCAGGAGACCAGAGTACGTCTTCCCAATATGGCTCTGGTTTTGGAAATTTTCGCTCTATGACTGAATCCAATAAAAGATTTTTAATTAGTGAACTTTATTCCTGGAGTGCCAATGGAGGTACGCCAACTTATGAAGGGCTTAATTTTGTGCTGGACAATTATCCCAATGCCACTGATATTGTTCTGATTTCTGACGGAGAGCCAAATGATGATGTTTATTCAAAAAAAGATATAATACAAAGAATATCTAGTAAAAATAAAAGAACATCCATTCACTGTATGGCTGTAGGTTCACATTTGGTGCAGGATCCTAATCATGAGGCGGCCTTGTTTATGAAAGAACTCGCCGCCAGGAATAACGGATTTTATTACATATTTTAAAATTAACTTATAATAATACAATGGCAAACCGAAGTACAAGGATGCTCACCGCCGGGCTCAAACTATTTGGAGGGGGAAATACACCAGCATATTCTCTCGAATACCTTTCGGGTGCCGGGGATCGGAAGCCTGGAAGTTCGGAAACTATTGTAATGCCCTACATCGAGCTTGGTCGTGCATCTTCTTGTGGTATCCGTTTTATGGATAGCCTTACGGTGAGTAGAAAACATTGTGCAATTGAAGTAAAAGAAAAAGAGACCTTTTTGGTCAATCTTTCGGAAACGAATCCCACCCTTATTAATGGTCGACCAGTCAATAAAAAATATTTCCTGAATAGTGGAGATGAAATACAGTTGTCTGTTGAAGGGCCAAAACTACGCTATACTACCACATCTTCTGGCACAAAGACCATGTCCTATACACAAAAAATGGGATTGGTGATGCAACAGGCCATTCGGCCTTATAAAACAGCTGTAGTGTCTGTTGCTCTTTTGTTTTTTATGGCGATTGGTATTTTGGCTTTCTTTTTATTTAGAACTACAACCGAATTACAGAGGTATGAAGTCATTACACAAGCTCAGGCAGATTCTATTGCAAGCGTAAATAAAAGAAATGGTGAGTTGGCCTCAACTTTTTCAGAGTACAAGAGGAACATACAAAAAGACATAAAGAAGCAAAAAGAAGTTCTTCAAAATGAAATTGAAAAACAAAAACAGGAGTTCACAAAAACAGAACAAAAATTAGATGCAGAAATTCAAAGATTAAGAAAGCAGTCCAATGTTTCAGATGCTGAAATCTTAGAAGCATTAAATCCGTATGTATTAGCAATTTTCTGGGAGAAAGTATCCGTGAATTTTAATGGGAATATTGAAGAGCAATCTGCAGGAGGTGAATGTATGTGTACAGGTTTTCTTTTGGAAGGAGGTGACTTTGTGACCGCCAGGCATTGCATTGATGCAATCTTGACAGAATCAATGGATCTTAATATGATTGATAATAATGGAGGAGAAGTTGTTTTACATTTTCGTGCAGTTTCTTTTGATGGAAATATAGATTTCAGGTTTACAAATAAGGACTTACAAGCAGACTATTCTAAGGACGAAAAGGTTTTGAATAATGTAGGGGGGGTAGATGTCGTAGTCAGAATCCCGGATTATTTTACTGGAGCAGATTGGGCCTTTAAAAAAACGTCATTTACAATGGGTCTTTCCTTTGATAAAAGTGGATCATCAAACCTTAAGCAAGGAGAGGAACTTATAGTCTTAGGTTACTCGTATGGCACTCAATTTAGGACATCAGGGTCTATGCAGCCCTACTACTCTACAGCAAAGACTACTTTAACAGGTGTTCACAATGGGACAATTCACGTGACAGATGCTACATTTGATGGAGGTAATTCAGGTGGTCCTGTGTTCGTGAAAAAAGATGGAATAGCACAGGTGGTTGGAATTGTAACAGGTAAATTTAGAAAGCCAGAAGCTGATGGAGATGTGATGGTTGATGCTAATGTTCAGATTATTACACCTATTGCTAATATAAGATAGATTAGATATGAAGGTAACCCTTTTTGCTTCAACTGATGTTGGTCAGGTGCGTGACCACAATGAAGACAATTTTGCTGTATGTAAGGATCTTGATAATAAAATTTGGTCTTTTAAAAAAGGCGAACAAGTGGATCTCTCAGCCAAAGGCGTTGTGCTTGTTGTTGCAGATGGCATGGGAGGAACAAATGCCGGTGAGGTAGCCAGTGACATAGCGCAGAAGCAAATCAAAGAACAATTTGACTCATTGGAGAATATACCTGATAAAGATAAAGAAAAGCTTAAATTTATCGAAAATGCAATACTTGCGGCACATCAAAAAATAGTAAACCATCAGGAATTTAACCCTTCCACAGCAGGTATGGGAACTACTATTGTCGTGGCATGGATAATAAATGAGAAACTGTATGTGGGCTGGGTCGGAGATAGCCGATGTTATATATTTAAAAAAAGCCAAGCTATGGTGCCTTTTACTGACGATCATTCGTTGGTTTGGGGCCTGGTAAAAGAAGGTAAACTAACATCGGAAGAGGCGCGAATC
>JAOUKG010000312.1 GCA_029882725.1 Cyclobacteriaceae bacterium | reverse complement strand
TAATTGTCCTGAAAAATCCACAATATTCCCGGCAACTGTAACAGAAGAAAGGCCTTGCAAGTCTATAAGATCGGGCTGAACAGAATTAATTGATTTAACTTTAACTTCGTGTTCAGGATAATTCAATGTCATGGACGGATCCCCTAAAAGAGAGAAATTCCTGTTAAAAACCCCATTCATACTATTGTTTTTTGTTTGTCGAAACACCTCGCCTAATGGCTTGTAACTATTGTTTTGTTTCCCAAAAACTTCAGCATAAAAAGCTTTGTTCAGTATAAAATTTGTGGTTGAAAACACAGGACGAGAAGTAGTTACTAAACCAATCCCTCCTCCATCTTCTTTTAATATAATAAGTTCCCCTCCTGAAATACGTGTGGGGTTATCGTGTCTTCCAAATTCACATGTTGCGGTTACAAATAATGGAAGCTTGTTAATATTTGTCCAGTTATTGATATCCGAATTATCCAAAATCCCTTCCTGCATCCACCCTCCGGGACCTCCATGCCCCGTAAAATTCACAATAAGCGAACCCTCCTCTATATAACGACTCAGAGCCTTCTCCATATCAGGAGATTTTTCCCCACCTGTTCTGGGTTCTTGAATGAAATTATCGAGAAACAACCTTTTAGGGTGCATTCCACTAAAAGTGGTATCAACATACATCGCCATTTGGTTGGATTGACTTTGATGGATATTGAAATCACCATCGTCGGCCACAAAGAGCACTTCATTTCTCCAACTCCCTAAAGTTTGCTTGCTGCTGGAATAATGAATAATCTTCGAAACCAATGCGGCTGCTTCCGTTTGATTTTTCACCGGCAGTCTGCCTATTGCAACATCCATATCAGGTTCATTGCCCGCATACTCCTCCCAATAACCTTCATTCGCATCCAAAAAGGCGTAAAAATCATCCGATCCATAAGAATTCAGGGGATTAAGAGAGTTTCTCGATTCATACACGGGGATGAAATTATTATTATATCCCATTATGTTTTTTGCATCGAATGTGCCTTTTCCAAATAACAATACATATTTCAATTTTTGCGGAGAGTCGTCTCTCCAATACATATATCGTACATAATTTCTAATTGCCGAGGGGTCTCTCCTCCCTCCTGAAAACTCATTATAAATTTCATTTATAGATGTTACCTGAACATCAAAGCCATCATTTTGTCTTCGAAAAGCAGCTAACTCTTCTGCTTGTGGGCTGAATAATTCAGGAGTAATAATTATCAAATCAACAGGAGATTGATCCTTCAAATTCTGATTAATTACAGTCTCAAAACTCAAAGGTTTCAAAAGGTTATTACTATTCCTGTCAAAGGCTATAAACGAATGCAAACGTGAAGATTCACTACCAAAATTCACTTTCCCAGATTGAATAGAAAATAGTTGACTCGCCGGATTTTGCAAATCTGTAACATCCCAAATATCAGTTAAAGGCTTATCTAAAGTAATTTGATAGGAGCTAATTGCACTTTTAAGTGAATTTAATGAGGAGAATTTGGTTTGTGTATCCACAGTAATCAGGGGTCTTTCTGCCTGATAAATAAGATGCTCCATATACCCTTCTGAAATTCTACTTCCGGCATTGGCCGAAAAATCAATGATAAGTTGAGGTGCTGGAGGCAATAAAGTGGAGGCAATTGCAAAAGTATCCCTCTCAATTATTCCCTTGTCGGCATAACGGTAATCGATCACAGGCGACATATCCAAATTCCCCAGTGTGAATCCTCCTAGTTTGAAGGTGAAAAGTGCTGGTTCAAAGGTATACCCCAATAAACTCACAGCCAACTTTACTGTTGAATTGTTGGCCAGCACCCAATTGGGCATTTGATAGAGCCTGCTTTTAGCTGAAGCTGAATAGTACTCGCCATACCAATCCCTCCCGGACATAATTCTTGAATTTTGCTCTGATTTATAGTAAAACCCTGCATCGTAAGAAGTAAGTAAATTCAATCCATCCCATGAATTGGCCTGTGTTAAAACACGTTTGCTTGCACTTCCACTATTGATATTCAAAAAATAATATGCTGTATCTGAATAATGATTGTAGCCAAGTTCAAAAACCGATGCATTCGAAGTCAGTTCAAATTTATGAGGTCCTCTGGCGTAAAAAAGTATGTAATCTTGTTCATTGAATATTCCATCATTTTCCCCCTCTATGTGAACTGCTAATTCCAAAGGATCGAATGAAAAACCTGAATCATTGTTTTGAGGCAAATCACCCCAATCAATACCAAAAACCTTTAATTCAGAAGGCCGAACAGAACCTACATTAATTCCCTGTTGAACTAAGTCGGCATAGGTAATTTTATAAATTCCTTCTTCAACTACCCCCATTTTTATCCAATCTCCTTTTGCAAAAGCAGAAGAAGATGCAGGGATAACTTGAGAAAAAGCAAAAAAGGGGAATAACAAGAAGATAAATACGATCCTTGTTTGCATATCAAAATATGGTCTCCGCCTTTTTATTAACACATTAATAAACTGAAACGTTTAGAATAACTATTTATTATCTACTGCGAAAAATTTCGATACAATAGAAAAAAGTATATACGATAATATGATTAAAGGTATCCCGGCTATTCCCATTAAATAAAGACAAACAGCACTGAGTAAAATAGCTAAAAACTTCCATTTATTTTGAGCAAAGGAGAAGTTCTTGAACTTTAAAGCAAACATTTTTATTTCAGAAACCAATAACAAACTAAAAACAACAGCAATAGCACCCAGCACATACACATTCTCCAATAACTCAAGGTTCATATGCGGCAAGGAAGTTAAAAACAAAGCATTAGCCGGAGTGGGAAGTCCATAAAAGGTATCTGATTGCCTTTCATCAATATTAAATTTCGCAAGTCTTAAGGCTGAAAAACCTATAATCATCAATGATATATAAGGCAGATAAACATTATTTGAGACACTTTCCATCATATAAAGCATCGTTATCCCGGGCAATACTCCAAAGGAGACCATATCGGCCAGGCTGTCTAGTTCTTTTCCAATATCGGAATGCATTTTTAGCTTTCTGGCCACAAAACCATCGGCATAATCAAACAAAACTGATATTACTATATAAAAAAAAGCAGATTTCGGATCCTGATTTATAACAGAAATTATACCCAGAGTACCTGTAATTAGATTTCCGAGTGTTAAAAAGTTGGGAATTGTAAACATTATTTGACTTTACAAAAAGGGTTGTACATTTTTTCTTCCTGAATGGTAGTAGTTTCACCATGACCACAGTAAACCACAGTATCGTCAGGCAATGTAAACATCTTTTCTGAAATACTATTAAGTAAAATATCCAGATCACCACCGGGAAGATCTGTTCGTCCTATACTTCTATTGAACAGTACATCTCCTCCCAAACATATTTTCTGGTCCTTATTTACTAAAGCAATATGCCCGGGTGCATGCCCTGGCACGAAAATCACTTCCAATTCTGAAGTTCCGAATTGAATTATTTCACCCTCTTCAATGAACTGATCCGGCTCTGATTCTTCAAAATTCACAAAACCATACGAAGGAGCATATACTTTTACTGCACGCAACGTTTCAAGATCTTTTTGATGGATAATCAGGGGAACCTTAAAATGTTCTTTACAGTAATAATTGCCAAAAACATGATCAATATGGCAATGCGTATTGACAATATACTTTACTGAAAGACCATTTGAAGAAATAAATTCCACCAACTTCTCTTTCTCACTTTTTTCATAACACCCCGGATCAATGATCAGGGCTTCACCTGATTCATCGTACACCACATAGGTGTTTTCCATAAACGGATTAAAAACAAAACTCTCAATACTTATCATATAAACTCTTCTAAATTGCACGAAATTACCGAAATTTGGTAATTCATTTAAAGAAAACAGGTGAAATTTGTAGATTATATTTTAGTAGGGCAGGGAATTGCGGGATCTGTATTATTTTCAAAGCTTCAGGAACGTGGTAAAAAGGTAGTGGTGTACAATTCTGATCCTATTGAAAGTTCAAGCAGGGTTGCTGCAGGAATTTTCAACCCCGTTACAGGAAAAAAAATGGTAAAAACATGGATTGCCGATAAATTATGGCCTGTTTTCACTGAATTTTATCAAAACCTGGAAAAGAAATCAGGTCAACGTTTTTTCTATGAAATACCTCAATACCGCCCTTTTCTTTCACATCAGGAAATGGTACAGCAAGCCAACGGTGATGCCGAAGGATATGGTCAGTTTTTAGAAAAAGTAATCACCACTCCTCTTTTAGGTAAATCTATTATTAACCCCTATGGTGGTCTTCTGATTAGAAAAACCGGATATATTGACGTCGGTATATTTTTGGACTATGTAAAATCGTTAATCGTTGAAGAGGGATATTTGGAGGAAAAGAAAATAAATAACTCCGATATTCAAATTGAAGATGACCATGTAATTGTAGGGCAATATAAATCGAAACATTTAATCTTTTGTAATGGCTGGACTGCCGAAAATAGTGATTTTTTTGGATGGCTTCCATTTAGTCCTGTGAAAGGCGAGGTCCTGCATACTACAAATGATATGGGCTTGGATTTGTTGGTAAACAGAGGAGTATTTGTTTTGCCGCACCACGATGGATTATTAAGAATTGGAGCAACCTATGAACATAAAGCACTGGACTTTGTGCCTACTGAAGG